>DASXYJ010000038.1:0-7202 GCA_036502565.1 Gammaproteobacteria bacterium | reverse complement strand
CGGCGCCGACATCGAGGATATCCGCTATGAGGGCTATGGCCCCGGCGGCGTCGCCATCATCGTCGACTGCATGTCGGACAACCGCACCCGCACCGTGGCCGAGGTACGCCATGCCTTCACCAAGCACGGCGGCAACTTGGGCGCCGACGGTTCCGTCGGCTACCTCTTCAACAAATGCGGCGTGCTGGCCTTCCCCGAGAGCGCGGGAGAGGGCAAGGTGATGGAAGCCGCGCTCGAAGCGGGCGCCGAGGACGTGGTGAACGACGGCGGCATCGAGGTGCTGACCGATCCCGGCACCTTCCTCAAGGTCAAGGAATCCATGGAGCAGGCGGGCCTCAAGCCTGAGTCGGCCGAAGTCACCATGCGTGCTTCCAACTCCGTCACCGTCACTGGCGAAGCCGCGACGGCGGTCATGGAACTCCTGGAGGCCTTGGAAGCCCTCGACGATGTGCAGACGGTGTATTCCAACGTCGACTTTCCGGACGAAGTCCTGAAGGCCCTGGCCGGATGAAGCAGCCGTGACGCGCATCCTCGGCATCGACCCAGGTTCGCTCTCCACCGGCTACGGCATCATCGACAGTCAGGGTCAGACTCTCAAGTACGTCATCTGCGGCAACATCCGCACCAGCGGCGGCGGTATCGCCGAGCGCCTCACCGAGATCTACTTCGCCATGGGCGCCATCGTCGAGGAACACTCCCCCGACGAGGTGGCCGTGGAGAGCGCCTTCATGCACAAGAACGCCGACAGCGCCCTGAAGCTGGGCCAGGCCCGCGCCGCCGCCATCTGCGGCACCCTGGTGCGCAAGCTGCCGCTGTCCGAGTACAGCCCCCGCCAGGTGAAGCTGGCGGTGGTGGGGAAGGGCGGTGCCGACAAGGAACAGGTGCAGCACATGATGCGGGTGATCCTGGGGCTGAAGGGCGAACTGCAGGCGGACAGCGCCGACGCCCTGGCGGTGGCGGTGTGCCATGCCCACAGTCGCGGCCTCAAGGCCGAACTCGCCGCCATGGTCCGCAGCGGAGGCCGGCGATGATCGGTTTCCTGCGCGGCAAGCTCCTGCGCAAGCAGCCGCCGCATCTATTGGTGGACGTGCAGGGCGTGGGCTACGAGGTGGAAGCCCCCATGTCCACCTTCTATGACCTGCCGGAAGTGGGCAGCGAGATCGTGCTCTTCACCCACCTCAGCATCCGCGAGGATGCCCACGTGCTGTTCGGTTTCGGCGGCGAGGCGGAGCGGCGCCTCTTCCGCAGCCTCATCAAGGTCAACGGCGTGGGCCCCAAGCTGGCCCTCACCATCCTCTCCGGCATCAGCGTCGATGGCTTCATCCGCTGCGTCCAGGACAACGACACGGCGGCGCTCACGCGCCTGCCCGGCATCGGCAAGAAGACCGCCGAGCGCCTGGTGGTGGAGATGCGCGACCGCCTGGACGACGTGGGCGCGCCGGTGCTGGCAGCCGGTGTGCGCGCCAACCCGCGCGACGAGGCCCTCGGCGCACTGGTATCCTTGGGCTACAAGCCCCAGGAAGCGGCCGCGATGCTGCGTACCATCAAGGAAGACGGCCTCTCCAGCGAAGAACTCATACGCCGCGCCCTGCAGGGCGCGCTGCGTAACGGATGACCGCCATGAACAGCGAGCGCATCGTCACCGCCCAGGCCGGCACCGAAGAGGAGGTGCTGGATCGCGCCATCCGTCCGCGCACGCTCGCGGAATACGTAGGCCAGCCGGCGGTGCGTGAGCAGATGGAGATCTTCATCGGCGCCGCCAAGAAGCGCGGCGAAGCCCTCGACCACGTGCTGATCTTCGGACCGCCGGGCCTGGGCAAGACCACCCTGGCCCACATCATCGCCACCGAGCTCGGCGTGAACCTGCGCCAGACCTCCGGCCCGGTGCTGGAGCGTCCAGGCGACCTCGCGGCGTTGCTCACCAACCTCGAACCCCGCGACGTGCTGTTCGTGGACGAGATCCATCGCCTCTCCGCCGTGGTGGAAGAGGTGCTGTATCCGGCGCTGGAAGACTACAAGCTCGACATCATGATCGGCGAAGGCCCCGCGGCGCGCTCCATCAAGCTCGAGCTGCCGCCCTTCACCCTGGTGGGCGCCACCACGCGCGCGGGCCTGCTCACCTCGCCGCTGCGCGACCGCTTCGGCATCGTGCAGCGCCTCGAGTTCTACAGCGAAGCCGACCTCGCGCACATCGTGAGTCGCTCGGCGCGCATCCTCGCGCTCAAGATCGACGTGGAGGGTGCCAAGGAGATCGCCTCGCGCTCCCGCGGCACGCCCCGCATCGCCAACCGCCTGCTGCGCCGGGTGCGCGATTTCGCCGAGGTGAAGGCCGACGGCCACATCAGCGCCGACGTCGCCCGCAAGGCCATGGACATGCTGGACGTGGACGTCAACGGCTTCGACATGCTGGACCGCAAGTTGCTGCTCGCCATCATCGAGAAGTTCGACGGCGGGCCGGTGGGCGTGGACAGCCTGGCGGCGGCCATCGGTGAGGAGCGCGGCACCATCGAGGACGTGCTGGAACCTTTCCTCATCCAGCAGGGCTTCATGATGCGCACCGCCCGGGGCCGCATGGCCACCAAGACCGCTTATCAGCATTTCGGCTTCAAGCCGCCCAAGCGCGAACCCGCTGCGGACCTCTTCGGCGAGCCCCAGGGCTGACGGATGTCGAAACGTGCGATGGGTCACACAGCCGACAGTTCCCAGCCAGTAACCTGTAAAATCAGCGGGGCGGCCTTCCGATGGAAGGTGCGGGTCTACTACGAGGACACGGACCTGGGTGGCGTGGTGTACCACGCCAACTACCTGCGCTTCATGGAAAGGGCGCGCACCGAATGGCTGCGCAACCTGGGATTCGAGCAGGACATATTGCGCGACCAGCACCGGGTGCTGTTCGTGGTGGTGGACGCTGACCTGCACTTCAGGCGTCCGGCGCGCTTCAACGACGAGCTGACGGTGAGTGCCGAGGTGACCAGGCGCACCGCCGCCAGCCTCGAGCTGCACCAGGTGGTGCAGGGACCCGACGGCACGGCGCTCTGCACCGGCGACATCCGGGTCGCTTGCATCGATGCGGATACATTCAGACCCCGGCCATTGCCGGAAGAGATCCAGAGGGAGATCGGCGGATGAACGGAGAAGAATCCTTCCTGCAGATAGCGTTGCATGCCAGCCTGGTCGTGAAGCTGGTGCTGCTGCTGCTCATCGGTGCCTCCATCGCCTCCTGGGCCATGATCTTCCGCAAACGCAAGCTCCTGCGCGATGCCAAGACCAAGTCCGAGGAGTTCGAGAAACGCTTCTGGTCCGGCGGCGACCTGGCAGGCATGTACAAGGAGATCACCGGCACCGGGGCCGAGAGCGGCATGGAGCACATCTTCGAGGCCGGCTTCGCCGAGTTCGCGCGCCTGCGCAAGCAGACCGACGATCCGGTGCAGGTCATCGAGGGCGCGCGCCGCGCCATGCGCGTGGCGCAGATCCGCGAGGTGGACCGGCTGGAGGAGAACCTGGTGTTCCTCGCCAGCGTCGGTTCCACCAGTCCTTACGTGGGCCTGTTCGGCACGGTGTGGGGCATCATGAACGCCTTCCACTCCCTCGGTAACGTGCAGCACGCCACCATCTCCATGGTGGCGCCGGGCATCTCCGAAGCGTTGATCGCCACCGCCATGGGCCTGTTCGCCGCCATCCCGGCGGTGCTGGCCTACAACCGCTTCTCCAACAGCGTGGAGCGGCTGGAGACGCGCTTCGACAGCTTCCTGGAGGAGTTCTCCACCATCCTGCAGCGGCACACCGGCCCGCGGGCGGGCGCTGCAAAGTGACGCCATGAGCCGCAAGAACAAGCGCCGCATGATGGGGGAGATCAACGTCGTACCGTACATCGACGTGATGCTGGTGCTGCTCGTGATCTTCATGATCACCGCGCCCCTGCTCTCGGAAGGCGTGAAGGTGGACCTGCCCCAGGCCAACGCCAAGCCCATCGACCTGAAGCAGGACGAGACCCCGGTGATCCTCACCGTCAACGCGGCCGGCCAGTACTTCCTCAACATCGGCACGCCCCAGGACCAGCCCATCGGCGCGGACATCGTGGTGGCGCGGGTGGTGGCGGTGCTCAAGCTCAACCCCAGCGTGCACGTGTTCGTGCGCGGCGACCGCAAGGCCACCTACGACAAGGTGATCAACGGCATCGCGCTGCTGCAGGGCGCCGGCGTCCCCAGCGTCGGCCTCGAGACCGAGCCCGACAACGCTCCCACGGTGCAGATCAATGGCAGCAAGTAAGGCGCACGTGAGCCAGCGGCGGCTGCGGCCCTGGGGCTACTCCCTGCTGCTGCACATCGGCATAGTGGTGCTGCTGCTGATGAGCTTCCACTGGGGCGCCTCCGAGGTGCCCTCCATGGGTGGCCACAGCGAGACCGAGCCGGTGAAGGCCACGGTGGTAGACCAGAAGCTCATCGACCAGCAGATGAGCATGCTCAAGAACGAGCAGGACAAGAAGCGCCAGGAGAAGCAGCAGCTGGAGCAGAACCTCACCGACCTGAAGCAGCAGCAGTCCGTGGCGCAGCAGCAGGTCAACCAGCAGATGGCGGACATGAAGGCGCGTGCCGATCGCCTGGCCAAGCTCAAGGCCGAGGATGACGCGCTGGCCCAGAAGCAGAAGACCCGCGACAACGCCGCCCGGCGCAACCAGCTCGCGCAGGAGATCGCCAACGAGGAGAAGGCCCACGACTCGGGCATGGCCTCGCTGCGGGCCAAGTACATGGCGCTGATGAAGCAGAAGATCGAGAACAACTGGGTGCAGCCGCCGTCCATCCCCGACGACCTGAAGTGCAAGGTGGAGGTGCGTCAGGTGGTGGGCGGCAGCGTCACCAGCGCCAACGTGCTGAGCTGCAACGGCGACGACGCGGTACGCCAGTCCATCATCACCGCGGTGCTCAAGGCCTCGCCCCTGCCGGCACCGCCGGATCCCTCCCTGTTCGATCCCGATTTAACCTTCGATTTTGGTCCTAACGGCCATTAGGGTAGATTGTCGCCGTGGCATGGCTTTCCGCCAGCTATAAAAGAGTAGTGATAACGATGTTGCGTAGTGTCTTCTTCACGACCCTTGCCTGCCTGCTGCTGGTGCTGCCCATCGGCGCGCCGCGCGCCACCCTGGAGATCGAGATCACCAGCGGCGTGAACACGGCCGTGCCCATCGCGGTGGTGCCCTTCAGCTTCGACGGCCAGGGTGCGCTGCCGACCGACATGGCCGGCGTCATCTCCTCGGACCTGGCCCGCAGCGGACGCTTCAAGGCCATCGACCCCAAGGACATGCTGTCCAAACCGAGCCAGGCTTCGGCCATCAACTTCAACGACTGGCAGGTGATCAAGGTTAACGACCTGGTCATCGGCCGCATCAAGGCGGTGGGCGGCGGTTACTCGGTGGAGTACCAGGTGTTCAACGTCTACACCCGCCAGCAGATCATGGGCTATAGCGTGGCCACCAGTGCCGCGCGCCTGCGCTACACCGCGCACTTCATCAGCGACAGCATCTACCAGAAGCTCACCGGCCAGCGCGGCGCCTTCACCACCCACATCGCCTACATCGAGGTGGGGGCAGGGGAGCGCTACTCGCTGGTGGTGGCCGATTCGGACGGCTACAACCCCCAGGCAATCGTGCCGGATGCGAAGCAGCCGATCATCTCCGCGGCCTGGTCGCCGGACGGCACCCAGCTCGCCTACGTGTCCTTCGAGGACATCCAGCCGGCCATCTACCTGCAGACGCTCTCCACCGGCCAGCGCACGCTGCTCTCCAAGCAGAACGGCGTGAACAGCGCGCCGGCGTTCTCGCCGGACGGCAAGTACCTGGCCATGACGCTGTCCAGCTCGCCGGGCAACCTGGACATCTACGTGATGGACCTGGCGACCCGCAAGCTGAGGCGCATCACCACCCCGGAGGCCGCCGACACCGAGCCCTCGTGGTCGCCGGACGGGCAGAGCCTGTACTTCACCTCGGACCGGGGCGGCAGCCCGCAGATATATAAGGTCAGCGCCCAGGGCGGCGAGACCCAGCGCATCACCTTCGACGGCAGCTACAACGCCAATGCCCATGTCTCGCCGGACGGCAAGTCGCTGGTGCTGGTGCACCGCGAGGACGGACACCTGCATATCGCCCTGATGGACCTGGCCAGCGGCACCCTGCAGACCCTCACGGACGGCGACCTGGATAAGTCCCCCAGCTTCGCCCCCAACGGCGGCATGATCATCTACGAGACCGATTACAACAACCGCGGCGTCCTGCAGATGGTGTCCGTGGACGGCCAGACCCGCGAGCGCCTGTCCGAGCGGCAAGGCGGCGTCGACGTGCATGCCCCGGCCTGGGGGCCGTTCCTGGCGCCGGGACAGTGACCCCGGGGCCGCGAGCGGTTAATCTATGTACATCCAAAGGAGTGCTCCCATGAAGACCTTGCGTATAGCCCTGACCGTGGCAGTCCTGGCGTTGACCGCCGTGGCCTGCTCCAAGAACGTGAAGCCGGTCGCCCCGGCCGCGTCCACCGCGCCGGCCGCGGCCGCCGCCACCACGCCGCCCCCGGCTCCGCCGGCCGCGCCGCAGGTGAGCCCGCTGGATGACCCGAACAGCCCGCTGGCCCAGCGTGTCGTGTACTTCGACTTCGACAAGAGCGACATCAAGCCGGAGTTCCTCGACACGCTCACCGCCCACGCCAAGTACCTGGTGGCCAACCCCACCCAGAAGATCCGCATCGAGGGTTACACCGACGAGCGCGGCACCGTGGAGTACAACATCGCGCTGGGTGACCGTCGTGCCCAAGCGGTGCGCCGCTTCATGCTGTTCCAGGGCGTGAACGCCGACCAGATCACCACCGTGAGCTACGGCGAAGCGCATCCTTCCGACGGCGGCCACGATGAGACCGCCTGGGCCAAGAACCGCCGCGCCGTGGTCGTCTACCTGAAATGACCTCGTTCCGGCTCAGCATCCTCGCTATCGGACTTGGCACCCTGCTCGCAGGGTGCCAGGTCAAAGATGACGATCCGTACGCGGTCCGCCAGCGTGAGCTGGAGGCCCGCGTCGATCGTCTCGACCAGCTGTTCAAGAACCAGAGCCTGGAGGGCCTGTCGCAGCGTATCGACGCCCTGCAGGAACAGGTGAAGCAGCTGCAAGGCGAGGTCGAGGTGCTGGAGCACGACGGCGATCTCAGCAAGAAGCAGCAGCGCGA
>DASXYJ010000037.1:0-3721 GCA_036502565.1 Gammaproteobacteria bacterium | reverse complement strand
CGGCCTGCCGCACCGGGCCCACAAAGTCGACATCGGCAAGGGCGAGCAGTTCAAGCCCGAGTTCCTCGCCATCTCCCCGAACAACCGCATCCCCGCCATCGTGGATCACGAACCGGCGGGCGGCGGCGCACCTCTCGCGGTGTTCGAGTCAGGTGCCGTGTTGTGGTATTTGGGAGAAAAGTCCGGCAAGTTTTTACCGAAGGACCTGCGCGGCCGCATGGACGTGCTGCAATGGCTGTTCTGGCAGAACGCGGGCCTGGGGCCCATGGCGGGGCAGAAGGGCCACTTCAGCTACTACGCGCCGGAAGATATGCCCTACGCCATCGACCGCTACACCAAGGAAGTGGGCCGCCTGTTCGGCGTGCTCAACAAACGGCTCGCGGATCGTGAGTTCGTGGCCGGCGAGTACTCCATCGCGGATATGTCCTGCTATCCCTGGGTGGTGCCGTGGAAGGGCCTGGAGCAGGACATGGCTGACTTCCCGCATCTACAGCGCTGGTTCGAGGCCATCAAGGCGCGGCCCGCGGTGCAGCGCGCCTACGAAGGCGTGAGCGAGCCCTATACGAAGAAGCGCAGCTTCACGGACGAGGAGCGCAAGACGCTCTTCGGCCAGACCCACAAATGACCCGCTGATCGCGCCAGCCTTGACAGGCAAATATTCACTTGCCTATACTACAGGCAAGTGAATACTTGCGTGTAACCATGGCAGAGCGCCGCGACACCGACCTCCTGTTCAAGGCCCTGGCGGATCCCAGCCGGCGCAAGCTCCTGGACCTGCTGAACGCCCACGACGGCCGCACCCTGAACGATCTCTGCGAGCACTTGGCCATGACGCGCCAGGGCGTGACCCAGCACCTGCAGCTGCTGGAGGAGGCCGCCCTGATCGCCACTGTGCGCGCCGGCCGCGAGAAACTGCATTTCCTGAACCCGGTGCCGCTGCAGGAGATCTACGAGCGCTGGATCGCCAAGTTCGAGAAGCCGCGCCTGAAGGCGCTCGGCGACCTGAAACGCAGACTGGAGAAGACCCATGGCTAGATCGACCTTCGTCTACGTCACCTACATCCGCGCCACGCCGGAGAAGCTGTGGTCGGCCCTCACGGACGCCGAGTTCATGAAGCAGTACTGGTTCGGCATGCACTGCGAGAGCCGCTGGCACGCGGGCTCCCCGTGGAAGCTGATATCCGAGAGCGGCGAGGTCTACGACGCCGGCGAGATCGTGGAGGCCGATCCGCCGCGGCGCCTGGTGATCCGCTGGACCCACCAGCTCAAGCCCGAGCTCAAGGCGGAAGGACCGTCGCTGTGCACCATGGAGCTGGAACCGAGCGCCGGGGCGGTGAAGCTCACCGTCACCCACAGCGTGGAGCGCGACCCCTCCAAGCTCCTCGAGGCGGTGTCGGGTGGCTGGCCGAAGGTGCTCTCCAACCTCAAATCCCTGCTGGAGACCGGTTCCGCCGCGATGCAGGAGCCATACCCCGCAGCGAAGAATGCCTAGAGCAGGTCCATCTGGCCGCCTGCCGGCGGCACCTTGAAGTGGCTGGTGTCGAGGCGCATGCGGCTGCCGAAGCCCAGGTCCAGGCGCTTGGTAGCCAAGGCGAAGCGCTGGGCGATCAGTTCCGCGAACAGGCCGGTGCCGCGCATGCGCGTGCCGAAACCCGAGTCGTACTCCTGGCCGCCGCGGGACTGGCGGATGATGCTCATCACGTGCTCGGCCTTGAGCGGGTAGTGCACCGCCAGCCATTCCTTGAAGAGCTGCTTCAGCTCGTAAGGCAGGCGCAGCAGGGTGTAGCCCGCGCCGCGGGCGCCGGCCGCCGCGGCCTTCTCCAGGATGGATTCCATCTCGCTGTCGTTCACCACCGGGATGATGGGCGCGGTCATCACGCCCACCGGCACCCCGGCGGAGGCGAGCTGCTCGATGACCTTGAGCCGTCCCCCCGGACTGCCGGCTCGGGGTTCCAGGTGGCGTTTGAGATCCTTGTCCAGCGTGGCGATGGTGATCATCACCACCACCAGGTTCAGCTTCGCCATCTCCGAGAGGATGTCGAGATCGCGCGGCGAGGCCGTGCTCTTGGTGATGATGGTGCACGGGTGCTTGAAGCGCAGCAGCACCTCCAGCAGGCTGCGGGTCACCTTCAGCTTCCTCTCGATGGGCTGGTAGGGATCGGTGTTGGCGCCGATGGTGATGGACTGCACGCGGTAGGAAGGCTTGCGCAGCTCCTCTTCCAGCAGCCGCGCCGCATCCGCCTTGTAGAAGAGCTTGGTCTCGAAGTCGAGACCGGGTGAGAGGTTGAGATAGGCGTGGCTCGGGCGGGCATAGCAGTAGATGCAGCCGTGCTCGCAGCCCTTGTAGGGATTGATGGACTGGTTGAAGGGGATGTCCGGCGACTGGTTGCGGGTGATGATGCTGCGCGCCGGGTCCGCCTTGACGATGGTCTCGATGGGCGCGGGCTCGTCTTCGGGGTCCAGCGGCGTGTTCCAGCCGTCGTCCACCGCCTGCTTGCGGATGCTCTCGAAGCGGCCCTCCGGATTGGAGAGGGCGCCGCGGCCTTTGCGGATGGGGTTCGGCTGCATGGCACACCCGGGTCGGTATACTGTATATATATACAGTATAGCACCACTTAACCTCCCGGTTTTGGGGGGCCTTCGGGGTGCGTGTTAAGTTACGGGCCGACCCCCATCCAGTGCCCCTCCGCCATGAATCCCAAGCTGAAAACCCCCTTATTGCCGCTCTGCTGTGGTCTGTTGCTGGCCGCCTGCGCTTCAACGCCCCAGGCCCCGACCCCTGCCGCCACGCCCCCGGCCCAAGCTTCGGCGCCCTCGCTCATCGCCACCCCCGTGGACGATGCCGCGCCCTCGGCTCTCGAGGCACGCGTGCCGGTGCAGCAGGACGCCTTCATGCGCCTCAAGTTCACGGTGCAGCCAGACGGCAGCGTGCAGGCGGCGCAGATCCTCTCCAGCGAGCTCCCGGAGGACACCAGCAACGCGGTGCTGGCCGCCTTCGCCGGGATGAAGTTCCACGCCTACCAGGACAATGGCAAGGACGTGGCGCATCCCTTCACCTTCCCGCTGTTCTTCGGCCCCGATGCGGTGCCGGATCGCACCCGCTACTACTGCGAGCACATGGCCGAGGTGTACAAGCCGCGCGGCCGCTGCGACATCGTCACCTCCGGCACCTGGCGCATCTACCGCGTCACGCCGCCGTACCCGGATACGATGCTGTCGACGCCGGTGGAGGGCCAGGTGACGCTCAGCTTCGACCTCGACCAGAGCGGCGTCCCCAGCAACGTGAAGGTGCTGCGCGCCAACCCCGCCGGTACCTTCGACACCGCCGCGGTGGTGGCGCTGCAGCAGTGGTACTTCGAGCCGCTGGATGGGCCGCCGCCCGCCGCGGTGCAGCACGCCAGCGTCACGGTCAACTTCAAGCCGCCCACCGGGGGGTATTGATGTACAAGGTGTACGGCATGAGCAGTTCGGGGAACTGCTACAAGGTGCGCCTGCTCCTCACCCAGCTGGACGAACCCTTCGAGTGGATCGAGACCAGCACGCTGAAGAAACAGACCCGCACGCCGGAGTTCCTCAAGCTCAATCCCAACGGCAAGATCCCGCTGCTGCAGCTCGACGACGGCCGGCTGCTGCCGGAGTCCGACGCCATCCTCTGCTACCTCGGGGAGGGCACGGTGTTCCTGCCTTCGGACCGCTGGTTGCGCGCCGAGATCCTGCAGTG
>DASXYJ010000036.1:0-11934 GCA_036502565.1 Gammaproteobacteria bacterium | reverse complement strand
GCGGCGCTGCATCGCCTACCTCACCATCGAGCACAAGGGCTCCATACCCGAAGAGTTCCGCAAGCCCATGGGCAACCGGGTGTTCGGCTGCGACGACTGCCAACTGTTCTGCCCCTGGAACAAGTTCGCCCAGGCTACCCGCGAAGGCGACTTCAAGCCGCGCCACGGCCTGGACGATGCCAAGCTCACGGAGTTGTTCGCCTGGAGCGAAGAGGAGTTCCTGAAACGCACCGAGGGCAGCGCCATCCGCCGCACCGGCTACGAAGGCTGGCTGCGCAACCTCGCCATCGGCCTCGGCAACGCGCCCACCTCAGCTGAGGTGGTGACGGCGCTCAAGAGCCGGGAATCCCATCCCTCTGAGCTGGTCCGGGAACACGTGCAATGGGCGCTGGAGCAGCACCGGGCCTGAGTTCAAGCGTGGTTCTTGTGACGTAGGCGATCGGTCAATATGCGCAGTAGGTGCAGCGCGAAGTTGGGCGTCTGCTGCACCAGGAAGTAGAAACGCTTCTCGCCGATCTGGGCGGCCTTGCAGTCGGTCTTGGCCACGGCAGTGGCGCTGCGCGCGGTGTGGTCGATGAGCGCCATCTCGCCGAAGATGCCGCCGGGCCCCACGGTGTCCACCACCTTGCCGTCCTTGCGGATCTCGACCTCGCCTTCGATGACGCCGTACATGAAGTCGCCCGGAGCGCCTTCGCTGAAGATGGTCTGGCCGGCCTTGAACTGCTGCGGTTCAGTCTCGTTCAAGAAGAGGTTGGTGGTGGGGGTCACTGCGCGTCTCCCTGGTGATGTGACAGGTTCGCGACGCAGTATCGACGCCCATCGTTGCAATCATGTGACGGTGAGTTCGTGCCGGCCGTGCCAGTCGAGGATGGCTTCGGCGGGGTAACCGGGGAAATGCACGTCGCGGGGGCCGCGGGGCGGGGTTACCCATGGCGCCACGAACTCCAACATGATGTGGGTCAGTTCCGGCGGCTTCGGCAGGGGGGTGTCGATGGCCGAGGCGAAGGGATAGACCCAATCCGGCCAGGTCGGATCGTAGAGGTAGAGTGCCGAGCCGCACTGCTTGCAGAAGTGGCGGCGCGCCTCGCTGGGCTTGAGCTTCCCTTCCGCTTCGCCGTCCGGCACCAGGGCCTGATAGACGCTCAGGTATTCCTTGCCTTCCACCTGGAGCGTCTTGGCATCGCCCATGATGTTGATGGCGTAACCGCCGCCGCCGGCGGTCTTGCGGCAGATGGAGCAGTAGCAGCGCATGTAGGGATACGGCGTCGAGGATTCGACGTTGAAGCGGACCGCGCCGCAGTGACAGGAACCTTCCAACAACATCACGCTCTCCTAAGGCCATCAGCCGGTACGGCCGTGGCAATCCTTGAATTGTTTACCGCCACCGCAGGGACAGGGCGCCTCCGGCGGCGGCGACACCAGGGCGTCCTCGCGGCCATAGCTGGCCTCGCGCTGGAACTTGCGCTGCATGGTGGCCTTGTCGAAGGGACCGATGCGCTCGCGGCCGTCGAACTTGAAGTCGGTGTAGCTGCCGGCGGCATCCACGTAGTGCAGGAACACCTGGGCGCACCACTCGCCCTGGAAAGGCTCGCGCCAGTGGGGCACGTCGGCGCCGCGGTAGATGAGCATGTCGCCCGGCGCGAGGCCGATGGGCTTGTCCTGCCCGTCGGCATGCACGCAGAGCGGCCACAATGATGGAGCGCGGAACCCCAGCGACAGCGAGGCGCTGATCTCGCAGGAGGGCCGGTCGAGATGCCGGGGCAGCACGGCGCCGGGGCCGTAGATGCGCAGATACGAGTAGCACGGCAGGAGCTTCACCCCCGTGGCGCGTTCCAGCACCGGCTGCACTTCCAAGAGCAGCGTCTCGCTCATGGCATCGGCATAGCGGCCATGGGCGGCGCGGAACACGTCTTCCGGCTGGTAGTAGCTGGGCCAGTGCTGCTGCAGCATGGCGTAGCTGGTCATGAGCTGGGCGCTCTGAGGCGAGACCACCTGGCGCAACACCGTATAACCGCTCTGCTTGAACTGTTGGGCCGGCGTCGTCTCAGTCATAGCGCGAGCGTTTCACGGCGGCGCGGGTGGCGGGGTCCGTGAGCTTGGAGAGATCGCCGCTCTCCAGTGCGTGCAGCACGCCTTCGGCGAGCTGCTTGCCGAGCTCCACGCCCATCTGGTCGAAGCAGTTGATGCCCCAGACGCAGGCCTGCACGAAGGTGCGGTGCTCGTAGAGCGCGATGAGCATGCCGAGCGTGCCGGCGTCGAGCCGCGTGAGCGTGAGCAGGCTGCTGGGGCGGCCGCCGGGGAAGGTCTTGTGGGGTGCGAGCGCCTTGCCGGAGAGCTTCTCGGCTTCCGCCTGGCTGCGGCCGTGGAACAGCGCTTCCGCCTGGGCATAGCAGTTGGCGAGCAGCATGGCCTGCTGGCGCCAGTTGCCGCTGCCCTCCTCCAGCACAGCGATGAAATCCACCGGCACGAGCTCGGTGCCCTGGTGCAGCAACTGGAAGAACGCGTGCTGGCCGTTGGTGCCGGTGTCGCCCCATACGATGGGCATGGTGGCGTAATCCACCGGCGTGCCGTCGCGGCGCACCCGCTTGCCGTCGCTCTCCATCTCCAGCTGCTGCAGGAAAGGCACGAGCAGGCTCAGGTCCTGGCGATAGGGGATCACGGCGCGGGTGCGGGCGTTCCAGAAGTTCCCATACCAGATGCCGAGCAGTGCCAGCAGCACCGGCAGGTTGCGGTCCAGCGGCGCTTCGCGGAAGTGCTTGTCCATCTGCGCGGCGCCGGCCAGCAGCGCTTCGAACACGTCGAAGCCGTGGGCCAGGGCGATGGGCAGGCCCACCGCCGACCACAGGGAATAGCGGCCGCCCACCCAATCCCAGAACGCGAACACGCGTTCCGGCGGGATGCCGAAGTCCTTAGCCTTGTCCGGCGCGGCGGAGACGGCGGCGAAATGCTCCGCCACGGCTTTCTCGCCCAGGGCCTTCACCAGCCAGGCGCGGGCGGCATGGGCATTGGTCAGGGTCTCCTGGGTGGTGAAGGTCTTGGAGATGACGATCACCAGGGTCTTGGCGGGATCCAGCGGACCCAACACCCGGGCCACGTGCATGGGATCCACGTTGGAGACGAAGTGGGTGCGCAGCTTCTGACCCTCGAGCGGAGTCAGGGCTTCCACCACCATCTCGGGGCCGAGGTAGGAACCGCCGATGCCGATGCTCACTACGTCGGTGAAGCGCCCCGGTCCATGGGCGGCGCGCGTGAAGGCGTCGAGCCGCGCGAAGACCTGCTGGACTTCCGCAGCCTGTTCCTTGAGGCCCGGCGGCACATCCGCCAGCGCGGTGCGCAACAGGGTGTGCAGGGCGGCCCGGTCCTCGGTGTTGTTGAGATGCGCGCCCTCGAAGAGCTGCTTGCGCTTGTCCGCGAGCTGCGCCGCTTCCGCGAGCTTCACCAGCAACTTGAGGGTCTCGGGCGTGGCGAGGTGGCGGGAGAGATCCGCTTGCAGGCCCGGCAGCGAGAGCGAGAAGGCCTCTACCCGCTTGGCGTCGGCGGAAGCGCTGTGCTTCAACTCGGCGACGTCGAGACCCTGGCGATGCTCGGCCAGGGCCTTCCAGGCGGCGGAATGGGTGATGGAACTCATGCCTTAAATTAACCCGGCACGAACTTAATTTCCATGCGGAAACCCGGAAAGGAGACCTGAAGCGAGAGATTTTGGCCGAGGACGAGGCGCGGTGCCTTCCGCGGAGCGGGCATGCCACATATGTGGCATGCGGGTGGACATGGATGTCCACCCTGGAGTCACAAGCGGAGCTGGATGCGTAGCGCGGTGCTCATCTCGTGATGAGCGGCCAAAAGATCCGCTTCAGGCGGCCTGGACCGGGATGGCGTTGGATGTCCGCATCACCTTGTTATGTTCGTTCAGGTAGATGAGCCGCGGCTTGTGGTTGATGGCCTCGCCGGCGCTGACCTGGCAGTAGGCGCAGATGATGATGATGTCGCCCGGCTTGGCGCGATGGGCGGCGGCACCGTTGATGGAGATGACGCCCGAACCCGCTTCGGCACGCATGGCGTAGGTGGTGAAGCGCTCGCCGTTGGTGACGTTGTAGATCTGGATCTGCTCGTAGTCGTGCATGCCGGCCGTGTCCAGGAGCTGGCTGTCGATGGCGCAGGAGCCCTCGTAGTCGAGTTCCGCGTGGCTGACGCGGGCGCGATGGAGCTTCGCCTTGAGCAGGGTCACTTGCATGGGGATATCCGGGATGAGTATTGAGAGAGACAGGACAGTGGGGATATTTTACCCGACCGTCTCGCCCTTGCTCAAGACGACGGTCCTGTCCTGCGGGACACCGAGTTCCAGCGGCAGGTTGTCGATGAGCCGCGCCTTGCCGAGCCGGGCGGCGGCCAATATCACCAGGCGCGTGTCCTGGGCTGCGGCCGGCGCCAGCGTGTCGGCGTGGCGGATCTCCACGTAGTCGGTGTGGAAGCCGCCGGCATCCAGGCGCTGGGCGGCCTCGGCTTGCAGCTTCGCGAAGTCGGTCTTGCCGTCGCGCAGCAGCGCGCCGGTCTCGCTCAGGACCTTGCGCAACAGCGGCGCCTGGGCCCGCTCGGACTTGCTGAGGTACTGGTTGCGGGAACTCATGGCGAGGCCGTCCGCCTCGCGCACCGTGGGATGCCCCAGCACCTGGACCGGCAGACACAGGTCGGCGGCCATGCGCTTGATCACCAGCAGCTGCTGGTAGTCCTTCTCGCCGAAGATGGCGGTGTCCGGCTGCACCATGTTGAAGAGCTTCATCACCACCGTGGCGACGCCGGTGAAGTGCCCGGGACGCGAGGCGCCGTCCAGGATGCCGTCGAAGGCCGGCACTTCCACGCGCGAGACCTTGTCCATGCCGCCGGGATACACCTCGTCCACCTCCGGCGTGAACAGCAGGTCAGCGCCGGCGACCGCGAGCTGCAGCTTGTCCGCATCGAGGGTGCGCGGGTAAGCGGCGAAGTCTTCCTTCGGGCCGAACTGCATGGGGTTCACGAAGATGCTCACCACCACCCGGTCGGCGAGCTGCTGGGCGCGCTTCACCAGGGCGATGTGGCCGGCGTGCAGGTTGCCCATGGTGGGCACCAGCGCCACCTTCTGGTCGATAGCGCGCCAGCGCGCGATGCGCTTGCGCAATTCGACAACGGAGTGTTCCGTGAGCATGTCAGTCGAAGCTGTGCTCGGGGGCGGGATAGCTCTTGTTCTTCACGGCCTTCACATAGGCGGCCGCGGCCGCGGAGACACTGCCGGTGCCTTCCATGAAATTCTTGGCGAACTTGGGCTTGCGGCCGGGCGTGATGTCCAGCATGTCGTAGAGCACCAGGATCTGGCCGTCCACCTTGAGGCCGGCGCCGATGCCGATGACCGGCACTTCCACCGCGGCGGTGATCTCGGCGGCGAGATCCTTCGGTACCAGTTCCAACAAGATCAGGTCCGCGCCGGACTTCTCCAGCAGCTGAGCATCTTCCACCATCTGCTTGGCGGCCTTGGCCTTGCGGCCCTGTACCGAGAAGCCGCCGAGCTTGTGCACCATCTGCGGCCTCAGACCCAGGTGCGCGCAGACCGGCACGCCGTTGTCGGCGAGGTAGCGCACGATGTCGGCCTGGCTGCCGTTGCCCTCCAGCTTCACCATCTTGGCGCCGCCTTCCTGCATGAGGCGTCCGGCATTGGCCAATGCGATCTGCGGCGTGGGGTAACTCAGGAACGGCATGTCCGCCACCAGGAAGGCGCGCTTCAAACCGCGCGCCACCGAACGGGTGTGATAGACGATGTCATCCACCGTCACCGGCACGGTAGTGGCGTGTCCCTGGATGACGTTGCCGAGCGAATCGCCCACCAGCACCAGGTCCACGCCCGCTTCATCCACCAAGGCGGCGAAGCTCGCATCATAAGCGGTGAGGCAGGCGATCTTGGCCTTCTCCGCCTTCATGCGCGCCAGGTCCCGCAGGGTGACGGGCTTGGACTCGCTAGTGTTCTTGGGGGTCGTATACATGCAAAAAGGATGCCCTTCCCTATCCCAAATGTCTAGGAACTGCAGGACTACTTTATGGGAGTAGGGTTGAAGTAGTGGCGGCCGGAGCGGACCCGCGAGATCTCGCGCACCAAAGCGGCATAGTCCGCCTCGCTCTCCACCGGGTTGATGTCCGCGGCGTTCACGATGAGCAACGGCGAGGCGCCGTAGTGATAGAAGAACTGCGAATAGGCGGCGGCGAGCCGCTCCAGGTATTCCTGCTGGATGTAGCGCTCGTAGCCGATGCCGCGGCGCTGCACGCGGCGCACCAGCACCTCCACCGGCGCCTGCAGGTAGATCACCAGGTCCGGACGCGGCGCGTCCAGGGTCAGGTGCTGGTAGACCTGCTCGTAAAGCTTGAGTTCCTCGTCATCCAGGTTGAGCCGCGCGAACAACGGGTCCTTGTCCAGCAGGAAATCCGCCACGCGCATGGGCTGGAAGATGTCGCCTTGGCGCAGCTGCTGCAGCTGGCGCGCGCGCTGGAACAGGAAGGAAAGCTGGGTGGGAAGCGCCGCGCCCTTGGGGTCGCGGTAGAAACGCTCCAGGAAGGGGTTCTCCTCGGCGCGCTCGAGCATGAGCTCGGCGCCGAAGGTCTCCGCGAGCTTCATGGCGAGGCTGGTCTTGCCGACGCCGATGGGGCCTTCCACCACCAGGTAGCGCGATTCGTTCACGGCTCAGGGCTCCAGCCGCGTGATGCGCACCTCGCCGAGGCGCTCGCGCAGGGCGCGCACGCTGCCGCGTCCAGGGACCTGGAGTTCGGGTGCCACATCATGCAGAGGATACAAGACGAAGGCGCGCTCATGCAGGCCGGGATGGGGCAGCGTAAGCTCCGGCGACGCCTGCAGCTGATCGCCGTAGAGGAGGATGTCGAGATCCAGGGTGCGCGGGCCCCAACGGGTGCCATCGCGGCGGCGGCCGTGACGCAGTTCGATGGCACGCAAGGCGGCCAACAGGTCTAAGGCGGAGAGCGTGGTCTCCAGCGCCGCCACGGCATTGATGTAGTCCGGCTGGTCCTGGGGACCCAGGGGCGCACTCTTATATAGAGGAGAGCGGGCCAGGACCCGGGTGGAGGGGATGTGGCCGAGTTCATCGCAGGCGCGATGCACCTGCTGTACCGGATCATCCAGGTTGGCGCCCAGGCCCACGTAGGCCGTGACGGGCGTCATCAGGTGGGCTCCTGCCCTGCCCCGTTCGAATCACCGCCGCCACCACCGCCCCGACGGCGGCCGCGTCCACCGCGGCGCCGGCGACGCCGGCCCGTGCCGGAACCGGAGCCCGGCGTGGAGGGCGGCGGTGCCACGGGGTCGCCCGCCTGCAGCTGCGTCCACCACTCGGCCAGCTCCATGTCCACCTCGCCGGCTTCGGCGCGCAGCACCAGGAAGTCGTAGGCGGCGCGGAAGCGCGGATGTTCCATGAGCCGCTGCGGACGCTTGCCCTGGCGCTGGGCGAAACGCGGCTGCAGGGCGAAGATCTCGGTCATGGGCGTCGAGAAGCGGCGCGGCAGCGAGACGTGCTTCACCTGCTCCTCCACCACCTCGTCGGCGGCGCGGCGCAGCGCCTCGGAAGGATGCACGCCATCCGCTTCCAGCTCGGCGGCGATCTGCCGCACCGGCTCCCACAGGAGCGCGGCGAACAGGAAGGCGGGCGTGACCGGCAGGTCCTCGTGCACGCGATTGTCGGTGCTGGCCAGGGCCTTGCCGATGAAGGTGATGGGGAAGCCCTGATCCTCGTGGGAGAGCGCCGCCTCGGTGCGCGGGAAGAGCTGGCCGAAGAGTCCGTGATGGCGCAGGGCCTCGAAGGCCTGCTCGCCGAATCCGTAGAGGAAGAGCTTGAGGATCTCCTCGAACATGCGCGCCGGGGGCACGTCCGCCAGCAGGCCGCCGAGCCTGGCGATCGGCTTCTCGGTGCCGGGGTGCAGCTTGAAGCCGAGCTTCACGGCGAAGCGTACCGCGCGCAGCATGCGCACCGGGTCCTCGCGGTAGCGGACTTCCGGATCGCCGATCAGGCGCAGCACGCCGTCGCGCAGGTCCGGCAGGCCGTCCACGTAGTCGCGCACCGAGAAGTCGCGGATGTCGTAGTAGAGGGCGTTGACGCTGAAGTCGCGCCGCTCGGCGTCCTCCTCCACCGTGCCGTAGATGTTGTCGCGCAGGATGCGGCCGGTGCCGCCGTCGTGGGCCCGGTCGCCGTCATCCTCGTCGACCTCGCGGGTGTCGGCGGCGCCGCTGGAGCGGAAAGTGGCCACCTCGATGATCTCGTCGCCGAAGCGCACGTGGGCCAGGCGGAAGCGCCGGCCGATGAGCCGGCAGTTGCGGAACTCCTTCTCCACCTGCTCGGGACTGGCGTCCGTGGCCACGTCGAAGTCCTTGGGCTCCCGGCCCAGGAGCAGGTCCCGGACCCCACCGCCCACCAGATAGGCCTCATAACCGGCTTGTTTGAGCCGATACAGGACCTTCAGGGCGTTCTCGGAGATGTTGCTCCGCGAGATGTTGTGGTCTGCGCGGGGGACGATGACGGGATGGATAAGGGGACTTCCTGTTGGCCCGGACTGCGGCATTTTCTGATATTTCTTGCGGACTTGAGCTAATCCAGCGCGTCCGTATAATACCACTCCCTTTCGGCCCGACGCTCCCTTCGTCTAGAGGCCTAGGACGGAGCCCTCTCAAGGCTTAAACGCGGGTTCGAATCCCGCAGGGAGCGCCATCTCTTTGGACCCATCCATCGACATGAGCCCGGTACCGCTATGGCGGCGCCTCGCCGCCGCGTCCTACGATGCACTGGTGGTGGCGGCGCTGTGGTTCATCGCCACGGCGCTGGCCATGCCCCTCTCCCACGGCGCCATCACCCCGGACCATCCCCTCGCAGAGTCGATCTATCGCCTCTACATCCTGGCGGTGGGGTTCCTGTTCTTCGGCGGCTTCTGGCTGCGCAACGGCCAGACCCTCGGGATGCTGGCCTGGCGGGTGAAGGTGATACAGGCGGGTAGTGGCGCCAGGATCACCTGGGCCCAGGCGCTGATCCGCTACCTCACGGCCTATCTCTCCTGGCTGCCGCTGGGACTGGGCTTCTGGTGGTCGCTGTGGGACAAGGACCGCAAGACCTGGCATGACCGGCTCTCGGGGACGGCGCTGCGGTCCGCTGAATCTTTCACCGCGATCTCGAACCGGACCGAATAGCCTCTACTTGATCCTGCCTACCGCGAAGATGCTGATGACACCCAAAAGCAGGGTGGGCAGCCAAGCTGTCACGATGGGATTGATGCCGAACACCACCCCGCTCTGCATGAACATGCTGTTGAAGACGTAGAAGGCGATGCCGATGAGCATGCCCACCAGCAGGCGCTGGCCGGTGCTGGAGGAACGCAGCGGCCCGAACACGAAGGGCAAGGACAGCACCAGCATCAAGAGCAGCGCCACGGGCTTGGCCAGGTGTCCCCAGAACTCCGCCACGTAGCGCTGGTCATCGAGGCGATTGGCCTTGAGATAGCCGATGTAGTCGTAGAGGCCGGACGCCGAGAGCGCGGTGGAATCCACCGCGAACAGGCCGATCAAGGTCGGGTTCAGCGATGTCTGCCAGCCTTCGACGCGCCGGCGGACCACCTGGGAACCAGCGACGCTCATCTGCGTGCCGCGCACGTTGCGCAGCTCGGGGGGCGAACTGTCGAAGGCGGCGGCGTTGGCGAAGGTGGCGTCGGTGAGTTCGCGCTGCGGGTTCACCTGGTAGATGTAGATGCCGCGCGCCAGTTCCCGGTTGACCATGGAACGCACGTTGACGAAGCTGTCGCCGTCCTTGGCCCAGATGCCGCCGACGCCGAGCGCATTGGTGCGGGCGTTGACCAGCTCCGCGCGACGGTCCTCCGCGCGCTGCTCGCTGGCAGGGACCACCAGTTCACCCAGCAGCATGCAGAACAACGCCAGTATCACCCCGCCCAGCATGGCGGACAGGCCGAGCCGTGCCACCGAGAGGCCGGCCACGCGCATCACCGTGAGTTCGTTATGGCTGGCGAGCTCACCCAGGCCCAGCAACGCACCCAGCAGCACCGCCACGGTGAACATGTCATACATGCCGCCGGGGATCTTGTAGACCGTGTAGCGAGCCGCCTCGTAGATGGTGTAGGTCGCGCTCACGCTCTTGATCTCGCTGACGAAGGTGATGACGCCGGCCAGCGCCGTGAGCACCAGCAGCACCAGCAGCACGTTGACGATGACAGTCTTCGCCAGGTAGACGTCGATGCGTCTCATGCGGCGCTCCCGCGGTCACTCCAGGGTGCGGCGAACAGGCCGCGCGCGCCGTACTGCTGCACCAGCAGCGTCAGCACCGCGCCGACGAACAGGATATCCACCCACCACATGCCGATGAACGCGGGGGTGACACCTTTCTGCAACCAGACCCGGGCCAGGATGCCGATGTTGTAGTAGATGACGTAGACCAGGATCGCCACCAGCAGCTTGCCGTAGCGACCCTGGCGCGGCGAGGTCTTGGCCAGCGGCACCGCCAGCAGCGTGAGCAACAGCACCGAGAACGGCACCGACAGGCGCCACTGCAGCTCGGAGGAGGACTTCAGGTCATGGATCTGCAGCAGCTGCGCGGTGGGATAGGCGTCGTAGGAGTTGAGGCCGTCGTCGGGCTGCGGCGGATTGATGACGATGCCGTGCTCGCTGAACTTCACCAGCCGGTAGTCGGCCTTGCCCGGCAGCCCTTCATAGCGCCAGCCGTTGTCGAGGATCATCATGCCGCCGTTGGGCTGCTTGGGGTCCTCCTGGCGATGGCCGGTGTCGGCGATCACCACCGCCATGAGGTCGCCGCTGGGGCCCTGCATGAACACCTTGCTCAACTGCTTGCCGTCCTGGCTCACATGCTCGGCATAGAGCGCGCCCTGGCCGTTGTCGTCCACCTTGAAACGACCGGATTCGAAGCTGCCCACCTCGGCGCTGCGGGCACCGGAGCTGTTGACGATGTGGGTCATGCGCTCGGCCCAGGGCGACACATATAAGGAGAGCGCCCCCAGGCCCACCGCTAGTGCCACGCCGATGGTCATGAGCGGCCGGTACACCTGCATCGGGCCCACGCCGCAGGCCATGAGGGTGGTCATCTCGCTGTCCCGGTACAGGCGCCCGAGGGCCATCATGATCGCTAGGAATGTCGCGACCGGCACCACCACGATGAAGAACTTGATGGAGGCCAGGCCCAGCAGCGTGAACACGGTCTCGCGCGGCAGCCGGCCGGCGGCGGCGTCGCCCAAGAGGCTCGCGAACTTGTTGCTCATGAGGATGAGCATGAGCACGCCGGTGACGGCGCCGACGGTGAGCGCCGTCTCCCGGGCAAGGTAGCGATCCACGATGCGGATCATGCGTCGCCCTGCTGTCTCATCTATGGGGGTCCGGCCTTGGGTTAGAATGACGGCCGCCCTCCGTACGGGAGGCGCATGCCGCAGGCGCCCATGATACGACAGCCGCCGCGGCCTTCTGAATCGTCCACCGGGAGACATGCATGCAATTTTCCGTGAAGACCGCCGCCGCCGAGTCCGTCGCCACCCCCTGCCTGGTGGTGGGCATGTTCGAGGGCGGCAAGCTGCCCGCGGCGGTCCAGGGGCTGGACCAGGCGAGCCACGGTTACCTGGCCAAGGTCGCCAAGAGCGGCGCCTTCGAGGGCCGCGCCGGCCAGTCGCTGCTGCTGTTCGACGTGCCCAAGGCCTCCGCCGAGCGGGTGCTGCTGGTGGGCCTGGGCGCCGAGAAGGACTTCACGGCCCGCAGCTACCGCAAGGCCATGGTGAAGACGGTGCGCGCCTTGAACGAGGCCGGCGCGAAGGAAGCGGTGAGCACGCTCTCGCTGCTGGATGTGAAGGGCGCCGACGGCTATTGGCTGGCGCGCCACGCGGTGGAAGCCGCCGAGGAGACCGTCTACCGCTTCG
>DASXYJ010000035.1:0-4700 GCA_036502565.1 Gammaproteobacteria bacterium | reverse complement strand
AAACGTCGCGTCGTCGTAACAGGAATGGGCATCATCTCCCCGGTGGGCAACAGCCTCGAGGAGGCCTGGGCCAGCATCGTCGCGGGCAAGAGCGGCGTCGGCATGGTCACCCACTTCGATGCCACCAACTATCCGACCCGCATCGCCGCCGAGGTCAAGAACTTCGACCCGGCCCAGTACATCACGCCGAAGGACATCAAGAAGATGGATCCCTTCGTGCACTACGGCATCGCCGCCTCGATCCAGGCGCTCAAGGATTCCGGCCTTGAGATCACGGAAGCCAACGCGGCCCGCGTCGGCGTCGCGGTAGGCGCCGGCATCGGCGGCCTGACCAACATCGAGAAGGCCCACACCACCATCATCGAGAACCACAGCCCCAAGCGGGTCTCGCCGTTCTTCGTGCCCTCCAGCATCATCAACATGATCTCCGGTCACTTGTCGATCATGTACGGCCTCAAGGGCCCGAACTACGCCGTGGTCACCGCCTGCACCACCGCCAACCACAACATCGGCCTGGCCATGCGCAACATCCAGTACGGCGAAGCCGATGTGATGGTGGCCGGCGGCGCCGAGATGGCCTGCACGCCGCTGGGCCTGGGTGGCTTCTGCGCGGCGCGCGCGCTCTCCGAGCGCAACGACGCTCCCCAGCAGGCCAGCCGCCCCTGGGACAAGGATCGCGACGGCTTCGTGCTGGGCGAGGGCGCCGGCGTGCTGGTGCTGGAAGAATATGAGCACGCGAAGAAGCGTGGCGCGAAGATCTACGGCGAGCTCATCGGCTTCGGCATGAGCGGCGACGCTTACCACATGACTTCCCCGCCGGAAGACGGCGAGGGCGCGCGCCTGTGCATGGCCAACTCGCTGAACGACGCCGGCATCAGCCCGGACAAGGTCGACTACGTGAACGCCCACGGCACCTCCACGCCGGTGGGCGACAAGGGCGAGACCATCGCCATCAAGCGCGCCTTCGGCGAGCACGCCAAGAAGATGCCGGTCAGCTCCACCAAGTCCATGACCGGACACCTGCTGGGCGCGGCCGGCGGCGTGGAAGCGGTGTTCAGCCTGCTGGCGATGCGCGACCAGGTGGCTCCGCCCACCATCAACCTGGACACCCCCGATCCCGAGTGCGACCTCGACTACGTGCCGAAGACGGCGCGCAAGATGAAGATCGACGTGGTGCTCTCCAACTCCTTCGGGTTCGGCGGCACCAACGGCACGCTGGTATTCCGCCGCCTGGGCTGATGAGCGGCGACGTCGCTCGCACATTGAGCGGCATCCCATGATCGGCTTCGACTACGGCGCGGATCTGGCGGCTGCATGCCGACATGAGCCGGAGCTTTTCCCTTTCCTCCTTGAGAGCGCGGCCCGCGGCGGTGCCCAGGGCCGTTGCGACATCTTGTTCGCGCGCCCCGACCCCGAGATGCTGGTGCTGCACGCGGACGGCCGTCTCACGGGTCCGCGTGCAGCTGAAGCGCGCGGCGACTTCCTCACCGCCCTGGACTCATGGTGGAAGGCCGAGCGCGGCCGCGCCGAGGCATCGCAGGGCGGTGCACCGTTCCGCGGCGGCTTCTTCCTCTATCTAGGCTATGAACTCATCGGCCAGATCGAGCCCAACCTGGGTCTCGCGGGCGTCCGGGAACTGCCGATGGCCTTCGCCGCGCGGGTGCCCGCGGCGCTGATCCGCGACCATGCCAGCGGCAGCCTCAGTTATCACGCGGAGACCGGCACGGATCCCAAGCTGGCGGAGACGCTGGTGCGCGTGCTCGCCGCCGGCGCGGTGGCGGAGACCCCGGCCCTGGCCGGCGACCTGCAAGAAGAGACGCCGCAGCGCTACCTGGAACAGGTGCGTCGCGCACGCGACTATATATATGAGGGAGATATCTTCCAGGCGAACCTGAGCCGGCGTTGGTCGGCCGAGCTCGCGCCCGCAGCCACTGCCACGGGGCTATATGCGCGCCTGCGGCGTGCCAATCCGGCGCCCTTCGCCGGTCTGGCACTGCACGGCGGCTCAGCGATCATCAGCTCGTCCCCGGAGCGGCTGGTGAGCGTGGCGGGGCGGCGCGTGGACACGCGTCCCATCGCCGGTACCCGGCCTCGCAGCGCCGACCCCGAGAGGGACGCCGCGTTGATCCGGGAACTCATCGGGAACCCCAAGGAGCGGGCGGAGCATGTGATGCTCCTGGACATGGAGCGCAACGACCTGGGAAGGCTGGCGGAACCCGGCAGCGTGAAGGTGGATGAGCTCATGGTGGTGGAGTCCTACACCCACGTGCACCACATCGTCTCCAACGTCTGCGCCCGGCTGCGGCCGGAGGTGACACCCGCCGAGGTGATCCGCGCGGTGTTCCCCGGCGGCACCATCACCGGCTGCCCCAAGGTGCGCTGCATGCAGATCATCGCCGAGCTGGAACAGGCGAGCCGCGAAGCCTACACCGGTGCAATGGGATACCTGAACCTGGATGGCAGCCTGGACCTCAACATCCTGATCCGCACCCTGGTGCAGAAGGATCGCCGCCTGGAGTTCCGGGCCGGCGCCGGCATCGTGGCGGACTCGATACCCGAGAACGAACTGGCAGAGACGCGCGCCAAGGCCCGCGGCCTCGCCCGGGCCCTGGGAGCGGACGCGTGACGCCCGCCTGCTGGATCGACGGGCAGGCGGCCGAAGCACTGCCGCTCACCGACCGCGGTCTGCACTATGGCGATGGCCTCTTCGAGACCCTGGCGGTGCGCGCGGGACACATCCGGCGCCTCGACATGCATCTGGAACGGCTGGACGCCGGCTGCGAGCGTCTCGGCATCCTCAAGCCGGATGGGCGGCAGCTGCGCCGTGAACTGGATGCCGCGTGCCAAGGCCAAAGCCAGGCGGTGCTGAAGCTCATGCTCACCCGCGGCAGCGGTGGTCGGGGCTATCGCCCGCCTGTCGAGCCGCAAGTCACGCGGATATTGTTCCGCTACCCGTGGCCGGACTATCCGAGGGATTGGTCCGAACAGGGCATAGAACTTCGGATCTGTCGTACCCGCCTAGGGCTCAATCCTGCGCTCGCGGGCCTCAAGCATCTCAACCGGCTGGAACAGGTCATGGCCCGGGCGGAATTGAGCGACGGTCGCCAGGAGGGCCTGATGCTGGACGCGGACGGGAGCGTCATCGAAGGTACAATGACCAACCTGTTTGCATCGCCGGCCGAGGGTCGGCTGGTGACACCGGACTTGGCCCTTACGGGGGTGGCCGGTGTGACGCGGCGCCATATCTTGGAGCGCGCGCGAGAGGAGGGGCTCCGCGTCGAGGTGCGCAGCCTCACCCTGGATGAACTGCTGGAGAGCCGGGAAATATTCGTATGCAATTCCATCGCCGGTGTCTGGCCCGTGCAGCGCATCGAAGCGCATTCCTATCCTGTGGGACCCCTGACGCGCCGCGCCAGTACCTGGGCGGCGGAAAACTGAACCCATGAGACGCGCTTACGCCATCGCCATCATCGTCTTGGTGGCCGCCGTCGCGACCGGTGCCTGGCAGTATTGGCGCTGGGTGAAGCAACCCCTGCCCATCGGCGCCCAAGCGGTGGACGTGGAGGTCATGCCCGGCGAATCCCTGCACCACGTGGCCCAGGAGTTCGCGGACAAGGGCATCCTGGTACATGCCTGGGACCTGGTCACCTACGCACGCCTGCATGAAGCTTCCCACGGCCTGCGGGCCGGCGAATACAGCATCGAACCCGGCACCACCGTGGCGGGGCTGCTGGACCTGTTGCGCAGCGGCAAGGTGGTGATGCACTCCCTGACCCTGGTGGAAGGTTGGAACATCACGGAAGTGATGGCGGCGGTGGAGCAGGATCCCAACCTGAAGCACACCCTGACCGGCCACCTCACGCCCGCGCTATTGGCGCATGCCTTGGACCTGGATGCCGTGAGCCCCGAGGGCATGTTGATGCCCGACACCTACCAGTTCCCCCGCGGTACCAGCGATGTGGCCTTCCTCAAGCGCGCACACGAGGCGGAACAGCAGGAGTTGGAGAAGCAGTGGGCGGATCGGGCGCCGGACCTGCCTTACTCCAAGCCCTATGAAGCGCTGATCATGGCCTCCATCGTCGAGAAGGAGACCGGGCAGCCTTTGGAGCGCGGCAAGATCGCCGGGGTATTCGTGCGTCGGTTGCAGAAGGGCATGAAGCTGCAGACCGATCCCAGCGTCATCTATGGCTTGGGCGAGGCCTACGATGGCGACATCACCCTCAAGGACCTGCGTACCGACACGCCTTACAACACCTACACGCGCTACGGCCTCACGCCCACGCCCATCTGCATGCCGGGCCGGGCGGCGCTGGCGGCAGCGCTGCATCCGGAGGCGGGTAACGCGCTCTACTTCGTGGCGCGCGGCGATGGCACCCACCAGTTCTCGGCGACGCTCAAGCAGCAGAACGAAGCCGTGGCCAAGTACCAATTGAAGCACGGCAAATGAGACGCACCCGGATCACGCGCGGCCGGCTCATCACCCTCGAGGGCGTGGAAGGCGTCGGCAAGTCCACCCAGCTCCGGACGGTGTGCGAGCGCCTGCGCGAGCACGGATTCCATGTGATCGAGACCCGTGAGCCGGGCGGTACGTCGGAAGCGGACGAGATCCGGGCCACGCTCCTGAAGGTACGTGGTGACGGCTTCGACCCCATGGCGGAATTGCTGATGATGTTCGCCGCCCGGTCCCTGCACGTGGACAA
>DASXYJ010000034.1:0-2841 GCA_036502565.1 Gammaproteobacteria bacterium | reverse complement strand
TCCGCCCTCCCTGCGGAGCCGCCCGGGAGCTACCCCACTCCCGGTACATTGCTGGTGGGTCGTTCTTTACCCCATCCCCGCGGCCCACCAGCTCTTCTATTCGCAAGCCGCCGTGCACAAGCACGGCGGCTTTTTCATGTGCGCGACAGCCGCTGCGAAGGCGCTGAGCCCGGCACCTGGTAATTGCGCAAAGGTCTCTGCCACCAACCCACGTCGTGCCAGGCGCCGGACTTGAAGCCTGCGTTGCGGTACACGCCCACGGGCTCAAAACCGAAACTCTCATGCAGGCCCACGCTCGCGGCGTTGGGCAGGCTGATGCCGGCGTAAGCGGTGTAGTAACCCTGCTGCACCAACAGCGCGAAGAGCTCGGTGTAGAGTGCGCGGCCGAAACCGCGACGCTGCTGTCCCTGCCGCAGATACACCGAGACATCCACGGACCACTGGTACGCGGCCCGATCGTGATGGGAGCTGGCATAAGCGTAGCCGGCGACAGCGCCATCCTGTTCACACACCAGCCAGGGCAGCTTCGCCTGCACCTTGCCCATGCGCTCGCGCATGGTAGCTTCGGTCGGCGCCTCCAGCTCGAAGGAGACGATGCTGTCCTCCACGTATGGTCGATAGATTGTCGTGATCGCGGGTGCGTCTTCCAGCGTCGCGAGCCTGATGTCCATGTGTGCTCCTGAAAGGACTCGGCCGCCTTGCGGCGGCCGAGCTTTCGCTTACCTCGACTCCCGCCTTACAGCGAGTAGTACATGTCGAACTCGATGGGATGCGTGGTCATGCGCAGGCGCGTGACTTCCTGCATCTTGAGCTCGATGTAGGCATCCAGCACGTCGTCGGTGAACACGCCGCCCTTCTTGAGGAATTCGCGGTCCTTGTCCAGGTGCTGCAGCGCCATGTCCAGGGAGTAGCAGACCTGCGGGATGTTCTTCTCCTCCTCCGGCGGCAGGTCGTAGAGATCCTTGTCCATGGCGTCGCCCGGGTGGATCTTGTTCTGGATGCCGTCCAGGCCCGCCATCATCAAGGCCGGGAAAGCCAGGTAGGGATTGGCGCTGGAATCCGGGAAGCGCACCTCGATGCGGCGCGCCTTCGGGTTGGAGACGTAGGGGATGCGGATCGACGCGGAACGGTTGCGGGCCGAGTAGGCCAGCATCACCGGAGCCTCGAAACCGGGCACCAGGCGCTTGTAGCTGTTGGTGCCGGGGTTGGTGAGAGCGTTCAGGGCCTTGGCATGCTTGATGATGCCGCCGATGTAATAGAGCGCGGTCTCGGAGAGGCCGCCGTAGAGGTTGCCGCTGAACAGGTTCTTGCCGTCCTTCGCCAGGGACTGATGCACGTGCATGCCGTTGCCGTTGTCGCCCACCAGCGGCTTGGGCATGAAGGTGGCGGTCTTGCCATAGGCGTGGGCCACGTTCATGACCACGTACTTCAGCATCTGCACCTCGTCGGCCTTCTGCACCAGATGGCCGAAGGCCACGCCGATCTCGCACTGGCCCGCGGTCGCCACCTCATGATGGTGCACCTCGGTCTTGAGGCCCATCTCCTCCAAGGTGGAGCACATGGCGGAGCGGATGTCCTGCAGCGCGTCCACCGGCGGCACCGGGAAGTAGCCGCCCTTCACGCCGGGACGATGGCCGAAGTTGCCGTCGGCGTAGGCGCGCTCGGAGTTCCAGCCCGCTTCCTGGGAGTCGATCTTGTAGAAGGCGCCGCTGATGTCCGCGCCCCAACGGATGTCGTCGAAGATGAAGAACTCGTTCTCGGGACCGAAGTAGGCGGTGTCGGCGATGCCCGTGGACTTGAGGTAGGCCTCGGCGCGCTTGGCGAGGGAGCGCGGGTCGCGCTCATAACCCTGCATGGTGGAGGGCTCGATCACGTCGCAGCGCAGGTTGAGGGTCTTGTCCTCGAAGAACGGATCCAGGATGGCGGTGCCGGCGTCCGGCATCAGGATCATGTCGGACTCGTTGATGCCCTTCCAGCCGGCGATGGAGGAACCATCGAACATCTTGCCGTCCTCGAACAGCTTGTCGTCCACGGTGTGGGAGGGCACGGTCACGTGCTGCTCCTTGCCCTTGGTATCGGTGAAGCGGAAGTCGACGAAACGCACGCCTTCCTTGGCGATGAGGTCGAGGACGTCTTTGCCGGTCTTGATGGCCATGGGGCGACTCCAGAATTGCGGGGTGAGCGATGTCTATTACTAAGCAGGCAGCGTGCCAAGTCTGAGGCCTTGGGACGTAAGGGGTCTGGGCTATCCCGGGTTGTAAAATTGCACCAAATTGGTGCATCGCCTCGGAGGCCAGACAGGGCGCGGACTCGTAAGTGAAGCCCAGTCCTGAAGCCGCTATACTCGCCGTTCCAGCGGGAACGGGCCCTTAGAGCCCTCGAAAAACCAAGGCCATGGCTTCAAAAAAACCCGCTACTTTTCAAGAGCTTATCCTAGCCCTCCAGAATTACTGGTCGGCCCAAGGCTGTGTGCTGATGCAGCCGTACGACATGGAGATGGGGGCCGGCACCTTCCACCCTTCCACCTTCTTGAGGGCCATCGGCCCCGAGCCCTGGTCGGCTGCCTATGTGCAGCCCTCCCGCCGCCCCACCGACGGCCGCTATGGCGAGAACCCCAACCGCCTGCAGCACTACTACCAGTTCCAGGTGATCATCAAACCCTCCCCGGCGGAACTCCAGGACCTCTACCTGGGTTCGCTGCGGGCGCTGGGCATCGATACCCTGGTCCACGACGTGCGTTTCGTGGAGGACAACTGGGAATCCCCCACCTTGGGTGCCTGGGGCCTGGGTTGGGAGGTGTGGCTGAACGGCATGGAGATCAGCCAGTTCACCTACTTCCAG
>DASXYJ010000033.1:0-20344 GCA_036502565.1 Gammaproteobacteria bacterium | reverse complement strand
GTACGAACATCATCTTGGGCAGGTTCTGGCCCAGACGCTTCGCGAACTCGTCGCGGTTCTTGTTGATGTTCGTCAAGGCCTGGGCGAAGCGGCTGTGGTCGTCCTTGAGATCGTCGTCGTCGATTTGGATGAAGCCGTTGTCGCCATGGGCGGCCGCCACGGCTGCGGCGAGGGACGCGGCCGGTGTCCCGGGGCTGGGCACCATGACATGTGTGTGGAGATGGCCGCCGGGCGCCGCCTGCGCGGCGAGGGCGCTGACCGCGGCACGCGCGGCCAAGGTGGTGGAAGCCGGGGCCTTGACTGCTTTCTTCTCCACCGATTGCAACTGGTCCTGCAGGATGGACTTGGCGAAGTCCTTGGCGCCCGAATCTCCGGGCTGGGCATCGATCTGCTGCAAGGCCGTCTCGATCTGGGCGCGGGTCTCTTCCGGGGTCAGCCGCAGGTCGGGGCCCGCGGCGCCGGCGACGGCGCGGCCGTTCACCTGCACGTTGCCGCCGCCGGAGCCGAAGCTCGTCAACTGCGGCCAGAAGATGGCCGCCAGGAAGAAGAACACGATGCTGGTGAAGAGGTAAAGCCGGAACGGCTTGACGTAGCGTTCCTCGTGGCCGAGGCAGTATTCGCGGCTGAGGAAGCCCGGCCGCACCAGCAGCGGCACGATGCTGTGGAAGAACTTGGTGTCGAAGCCGAAGTGGGTGGCGGCGAAGTCGTGCAGCACGTTCCACAGCGGCGCCACGTAGGTGTGGTTCTTCTGCCCGCACTCCATGCAGAACTTGCCGGTGAGCGGCGTGCCGCAGTTGCGGCAGCGCGGGCCCTCCGCCGGCAGCACCAGCCCCGGCAGCGCCAGGGAGCCCGCCACCGGCACATCCAGGTCCAGCACCCGGCGGCTGGCCTTCATCTTCTCGCCGAAACGCTTGATCCCGTCCTCGCGCATCTGCGGCGCGTGCTCGGCTAGGTACTGGTCGAGCTCGCCGCGGCTGCCCAGGGTGTACTGCACCACCCGGCGTTCGGTGCCGGGTTCGGGGCCTTCCGGTTTGAGGATGCGTGCGTCATGGAAGCCCGGCAGCGCCAGCATCTCCCGCACGTGCTCCTTAAGCCAGCCGTCGAACTCCACGGCCGCGTCGGCCTGGATATCCAGCGTGACCTCATAGATGAGCGGTGTACTCATGCCTTCGCGGGCGTAAATGGATGAGTCCCCAGATCCATGGGATCGAAGTCGTCCACGGCGATGATGTGGGCGGTGAGCTCGTCCAGGCGCAGCAGGTCCTTCACCTCGTCGGGCTTCAGCAGGCCCGCCGCCTCGGCGGCCAGCACCGGCGTGGTGTCGCGGCCGACCTTGAGTTGGCCCGCCTTCTCCGCGTCACGGATGCGGTGTTCCACCGGCTCCAGCTTCGTCGCCAGGCCCAGGGCCTCGGCGAACATGCCCACCGGCGAATGCGCGTCGCCGGTATAGGTGTTGCGGGTGAGGCGGTCTCGGGATGCACCCGGCATGGAGATGAGCTCAGCGATCTGATGACCCAGATGGTCGCTCGGTGCGGAGTAGCTGCGGCCGCGGGGGAAGATCAGCGCGCGCAGCACCACCGCCACCGGACGGTTGGGGAAGTTGCGCAGGAAGGAGTGCATGGACTCCTGGAAGCGGTACAGCGCGTCGCGGCAGGCATACTCCACCAGCGGCAGGTCCTCAGCCGGGCGGTTCTGGTCCTCGAAACGCTTGAGGGCCGCCGACGCTATATATAGATAGCTCAGCATGTCACCCAGGCGCGCCGAGAGCTTCTCCTTCTTCTTGAGGGCGCCGCCTAAGCTGAGCATGGCCGCATCCGAGGCCAATACGAAGGCCGCACTGAAGCGGTTAATGTGCTGGTAGTAGCGTTCGGTGGGGGTGCTCACCGGCACGCGGCTGAACCTGGCGCTGGTGAGCGCCATCCACACCGAGCGGGCCGCGTTGCTGAAGGCCAGGCCCATGTGGCCGAACAGCGCCTGATCGAACTCCATGAGCGCGTGGTGATGGTCCTCGTCCGCCGCCGCGCGCATCTCCTTCAGCACGTAGGGATGCGAGCGGATCGCGCCCTGGCCGTAGATCATGAGGTTGCGGGTGAGGATGTTGGCACCCTCGACCGTTATGGCGATCGGTATGGACTGGTAGCCGCGGCCCAGGTAGTTGCTGGGTCCGAGCTGGATGCCCTTGCCGCCGTGCACGTCCATGGCGTCGTTGCCCACGTGGCGCGCCATCTCGGTGACGTGCAGTTTGGAGATGGCGGCGCATACCGCCGGGGCCTCGCCTTGGTCGATGGCGCCAGCGGTCATGGTGCGTACCGCTTCCATGGCATAGAGGGTGCCGCCCATGCGGCCCAGCACCTCGTCCACTCCGTCGAAGCGGGCGATGGGCAGGCGGAACTGCTTGCGGATGCGGGCGTAGGCGCCGGTGGTGTAGACGCCGAGGCGCGAGGCGCCGGTGGTGTTGGAGGGCAGCGAGATGGCGCGGCCTGCGCCCAGGCACTCCATCAGCATGCGCCAGCCGTGGCCGGCCATCTTCGGGCCGCCGATGATGAAATCCAGCGGGACGAACACGTCCTTGCCCTGGGTCGGGCCGTTCTGGAACGGCAGGTTCAGGGGGAAGTGGCGGCGGCCGATGGCGATGCCGGCCAAGTGCGGCGGGATGAGCGCGCAGGTGATGCCGTATTCGTCCTTGTCGCCCATCAGGTGTTCGGGGTCGTAGAGCTTGAAGGCGAGGCCCAGCACCGTGGCCACCGGGGCGAGCGTGATGTAACGCTTGTCCCAGTTGAGGCGCATGCCGACGATCTCCTTGCCCTCCCACATGCCCTTGCACACCACGCCCGAGTCCTTGATGGCGGCGGCATCGGAGCCGGCGTTGGGTGCGGTGAGCGCGAAACAGGGCACATCCTCGCCGGAGGCGAGCCGCGGCAGGTAGTGGTCCTTTTGCGCCTCGGTGCCGTAGCGCAGCAGCAGTTCGCCAGGGCCGAGCGAGTTCGGCACCGCCACGATGGAGGCGGCGGTGGCACTGCGGGTGGCGAGCTTGGCCAGCACCTCGGAATTCATCAGCGCTGAGAACTCCCGTCCGCCGTAGCGCTTCGGGATGATCATGGCGAAGAAGCCCTTCTTCTTCAGGTAGGCCCAGGCGTCCGGCGGCAGGTCACACCACTCATGGGTGATCTTCCACTCGTCCAGCATGCCGCAGAGTTCCTCGACCTCGTTGTCGAGGAAGGCCTGCTCCTCGGCGCTGATCTTCGGCACCGGGGTGTTGAGCAGCCGCGTCCAGTTGGGTCGGCCGCTGAACAGCTCGCCGTCCCACCACACGCTGCCGGATTCGAGGGCGTCGGCTTCGGTCTGGGACATCTCCGGCATGATCTTGCGGAACACGTCCAGGAGCGGCTTGGAGATCCAGGCACGGCGCAGCGCCGGCATGTTTAGAGGCACCGCGATCACCAGGAACACGATCCAGAACACCAGCTTGAGTTCGTCGGAGCCCGCGCCGGCCACGGTGTAGACCACCAGGAACAAGCCGTAGCCGAGGCTGGAGAGCAGGAGCGGGACCCGGTTGTAGGTCAGGGCCAGGCTGCCGCCGATGAACACCAGGAGCCAGAGCAGGGTGATGAGCATGGGATTACCCGTGGGTTTGGACGGCGGTAGCGGGGAGCTGCGCTAAATATACCGTGCCGGGCCTTAAGAGCGCTGCATGCCCTGCAGCAAGGCCGGCGGGAAGGATACGGCCTTCTGCGCCTTGAAATCGAAGCACACCACGCCGGTGCGGGCAGTCGCCACCGCGTTGTCGCCCTTGCTCACCCTATAGAAGAAGGTGCAACTGCGGCTCTGGAACTCGCCGGCCGCCACCTCGACCGTGAGGCGGTCGGCGTAGAAGGCCTGGGCCCGGTAGATGACGGCCGCGTCGGCGATCACGAAACCCACCCCATCGGCGCCGATCTCGTCCGCCCCCAGGGAGCGGATGTAGCGGCGGCGCGCCTCGTGGATCAGGCCCAGCACCTGGTCATTGCCCACGTGGTTGCCGTAGTTGAGGTCCGTCACCCGCACCTCCAGCTCGGTGCTGAAGGGGAAGCGGCCGGGCAGTTCGATCTCTACGCGGGGCATACCATTCCTTATATAGAGAGGGGCACCAGATTGGGGCCCTGACTAAGGAGGGCGGCACAGGGGGGTGCCGCCTTCACCTTCCGGCGCCGTTGCGCCGGAAGGTGATGGAGAAGGCCGCGGATTCACTCCGTGGTCTTGGTGGCTGCAAAATCCAGGGGTCCGGCGCATGCGCCGGACGGGTGCCCAGGATGGGCGCCCTGGGCGCACACGCGCAGCATGGATGCGGAGCGTGTGCGGATTTTTCAGCTCAATAGGCGGGCCGCACTGGGTGCGGCCTTCTGCGTCATGGTCAGTCTCAGTTAGGCAGCAGGTCCTTCACGCCCTCGCGCTCCTCGCGCAGCTCCTGCTCGGTGGCCTGCATGCGCTGCTTGGAGAAGTCGTCGATCTTGAGGTTCTTGACGATCTTCCACTGGCCCTTGCTGCAGGTGACCGGGAAGCCGTAGATGATGCCCTTCTTGATGCCGTAGCTGCCATCCGCCGGCACGGCCATGCTCACCCAGTCGCCCTTCGGCGTGCCGAGCGCCCAGTCGCGCATATGGTCGATGGCGGCGGAAGCGGCCGAGGCCGCCGAGGACAGGCCGCGGGCCTTGATGATGGCCGCGCCGCGCTGCTGCACGGTGGGGATGAAGTCACCGCTGATCCACTCCTGGTTCACCAGCTTGGCGGCAGCCTTGCCCTTCACGGTGGCGGCACGGATGTCCGGGTACTGGGTGGCGGAATGGTTGCCCCACACGGTCATGCGCTTGATGTCGGTGACGTGCTTGCCGGTCTTGGCGGCGAGCTGGGACATGGCGCGGTTATGGTCGAGGCGCATCATGGCGCTGAAGTTCTTGGCCGGGATGCGCGGGGCGTTGGAGGAGGCGATGAGCGCGTTGGTGTTGGCCGGGTTGCCCACCACCAGCACCTTCACGCTCTTCTTGGCGGTGGCGTTGAGCGCCTTGCCCTGGGCGGAGAAGATCTTGGCGTTCTCCAGCAACAGGTCCTTGCGCTCCATACCCGGGCCGCGCGGCTTGGCGCCGACCAGGAGGGCGAAGTCCGCGTCCCTGAACGCGACTTCGGCGCTGTCGGTGGCCACCACACCCGCCAGCAGCGGGTAAGCACCGTCGTTCAGCTCCATCACCACGCCGTTCAGCATGGGCAGCGCCGGCGTCACTTCCAGCAGCTGCAGGATCACGGGCTGCTTGGGGCCCAGCATGTCGCCGGCAGCGATACGGAAGATGAGCTGATAGCCGATCTGGCCGGCGGCGCCGGTGACGGCGACCCGGACGGGTTTCTTCATAGCCATGGGTGGGGAGCTCCGTTCTCTGTGCAGTCTTGGGGGCCGCGCCGGGCGCGGCGAAAGGGACGCGATTTTAGCACCCGGCCCATGGCAGGCTCCGGCGCGGTGGGAAGCGGCTTGGGGGTGGGGGTGGTATAGGAGGTGTTATACCCGGCCTGCGCAACGAGGGTTTAAAACACCCGTATCCAGAGTTTTTATCAGAGGCGAATACTCTATAACCCATTGTTTTATATGGGTCATATAGACCTTCTAGAAATAATATCCAAAGCCCTTGCCTTTCTCTTGTTTGGTGTTATAGTTAGCTACAACACCACTACGGAACGGGCCTCCCACCGGGAGACCCCAGCAGAGAGAGAAGGAGAGCAGCATGAACACCACCAGCAGATTGAGCACTGCCATCGTCCTGGGCCTCGGCCTTCTGGGCATGAGCGCGGCCGATGCAGCCAGCGCCCGCCCGGTGACGAAGGCCCAGCAGGTCCAGAGCGGCGTCACCAGCCATGCCTCGGGCAAGGTCATCCACCTCGGCACCATCCTGGTGACCCCGGCGGACAAGACCGGCGCCAAGGCTCCGGCTGCCAAGGGCACCCTGGACCTCGGCGAAGTGGACGTCACCGCCGCCGACACCCTGGAGGCCCGCGCCGCCCGGCAGCACACCGTGTACCTGGGCAGCATCGAGGTGACCCCGGCGAACTCCGCGGCGCGCTACGCCGTGGCCGGCACCGTGGACCTCGGTGTCGTGAGCGTGAGGGCCAAGGCCCACCGCGTGCCGGTGATCGGCAGCCTGGTGGCGGCCATCGATTCGACCCACTCGCGCAGCATGCTCGCCGCCGTCGGCGCGCTGGTCTTTGCGCGGGCGGGCGGCTAAGGTTAGGCGGCTACACCACTATCCGGCTATAGCAGCGAGAGGCTATGGACATGGAACCTACTTGGAGCGACAACCAGCCGATCTACCGCCAACTGCGGGATCGGGTGGTCGCCATGATCCTGGAAGACACCCTTAAAGAGGGTGATCCGCTGCCCTCGGTACGTTCCGTGGCGGCCGAATACCAGATCAACCCCCTCACCGTGCTGAAGGGCTACCAGTCCCTGGTGGACGAAGGCCTGGTGGAGAAGCGCCGCGGACTCGGCATGTTCGTGAGGGAAGGCGCGCGCAAGAGCCTGATGAAGAACGAACGCGAGCAGTTCCTCAAGAACGAATGGCCGCTGATGCTGCAGCGCATACAGAGATTGGGGCTGGACCTGATGGAACTGGCCCGCGAAGCGGAGAAAGGGAGCAAGTCATGAGCACGCTCGTCAAGGCACGCGGCCTGTCCAAGACCTACGGCGCGACCCGCGCCCTGGATAACGTGGATTTCGAGATCGAGGAGGGCCGCATCGTCGGCCTCATCGGCCCCAACGGCGCCGGCAAGACCACGGCGCTCAAGGCCATCCTCGGCCTCACGGATTTCGACGGCGAACTGGACGTGCTGGGCCATGACCCACGCCAGGCCCGCCACGACCTGATGCGCGACGTCTGCTTCATCGCCGACGTGGCGGTGCTGCCGCGCTGGCTCAAGGTCAGCAACGCGGTGGACTACGTGGAGACCGTGCACCCCGGCTTCAGCCGCGAGCGCGCCATGCAGTTCCTGGACCGCACCAAGATCAAGCAGAGGAGCAAGGTTGGCGAGCTGTCCAAGGGCATGGTCACGCAGCTGCACCTGGCCCTGATCATGGCCATCGACGCCAAGCTCCTGGTGCTGGACGAGCCGACGCTCGGCCTGGACATCCTCTATAGGAAGGAGTTCTACACCAGCCTGCTCAACGACTACTTCGACGCGCAGCGCACCATCATCGTCACCACCCACCAGGTGGAGGAGATCGAGAAGATACTCACCCACCTGATGTTCATCGACGGCGGCCGGGTCACCCTGGATCGCTCCATGGAGCAGGTGGCGGAGGACTACAGCGAGGTGCTGGTGGCCTCGGACAAGGCCGAGGCGGTCCGCGCCCTGAAGCCGCTCTACGAGCGCGAGGTGTTCGGCAAGAAGCTGTTCCTGTTCGAGGGCGTGGCCCGTGACGAGCTGTCCAAGTTCGGCGAGATCCATACCCCCAGCGTGGCCGACATCTTCGTCGCCAAGGTCAGAGGAGGTGCGAAATGAAGGCCCCGGCCCTGAAGGTGGAGAAGATGCTCATCCGGCGCGAGTTCTGGGAGAACCGGTCGCTGTGGATGGTACCCGCGGTGGTGGCCGGCATCCTCACGGTGCTGTCCGTCTACATGCTGATCGCCGTGCTGATCGGCCACAACCAGACCGTGAACAACGTCGACCTGCAGAACGGCATGCACTTCCAGATCGACGAGATGCCGGACTTCAGCAACACCGATGACGCGAGCTTCACGGCCTTCATCCGCTTCAGCACCCTGTGCCTGGGCGGCTTGTTCAGCTTCCTGATGCAGATCGTGCTGTTCTTCTACCTGCTGGACAGCCTGTATGCGGAGCGCCGCGACCGCAGCGTGCTGTTCTGGCGCTCGATGCCGGTGTCGGACCTGCGCAGCGTGCTGGCCAAGCTCGCCACCGCTTGCGTGGCCAACACCGCCATCACCTTCGCCGTGACCATCGCCTTCCAGCTGGTACTGCTGCTGTTGCTCATGATCCTGGGCGCGTCGGTAGGTTCGCATCCCTGGGTGTTGCTGGCCCATCCGCTGGACTTCATCGGCGCCTGGCTGCTGCTGGCCTACGGCCTGATCGTGCAGACCATCTGGTACCTGCCGTTCTACGCCTGGGTGCTGCTGGCCTCGAGCTGGGCCAAGAAGGTGCCATTCCTGTGGGCGCTGCTGGTGCCGCTGGGCGTGATGTTCGCCGAGCTGTGGGTGTTCCACACGGGCAAGTTCGCCCACATGCTGATCGCTTACAAGCTGCGCTGGATCATGCTGGCCTTCAACACCGACCCCTTCCACTTCGGCAACCTGAAGCACGTGGACCTGAGCGGCCCGATGATGGGTATCGGCAACATCGGCGCGCTCATCACCAGCCCGAGCCTGTGGATCGGCCTGGTGCTGGCGGCGGCCTTCACCTACGGCGCCATCTGGCTGCGCCGCACGCGCTCCGAGATCTGATCCCCGATACATAGAAACGAACTGGAGTAAGGACATGCGACGGATACTGGTGACGATGAGCCTGTGCGCGGCGATGGCCAACCTGGGCGGCTGTGTGCTGGCCCTGGGCAACGACGCCGGCGGCAGCGATGCCTCCTGGAGTTCCTCCGATTCCACCAGCAGCAGCCTGGCCAAGGCCGTGCGCCACAGCCTGAATGGCGACCCCATCACCGAGGCCGCCGACCTCACGGTGTACGCCGATCATGACCGCATCAAGCTCACCGGTACCGTGCACTCCACCGACGTATTGGAGAAGGCGGTGCAGCTGGCCCTGGATACACCCGGCGTGGCGGTGGTGAACTGCCGCATCGTGGTCACGCACTGACCTTCCATGGCGCGCCGATGAACAAGACCGTCCTCGCCCTCATCGCCGTGATCGTGGTGCTGGGCGTGAGTTTCGCCTGGTACGCCTCCGACCATCCGCCGGGCAGCGGCCGGACCGCCCGGATCGAGCGCGAGCCGAGGCCGTCGGAACCCCGCCTGCTGCAGGCGACCGTGTCAGCCGCCGGAGTAAAGAAGGTCTCCTTCCAGCTGGGCGTCGGCGAGGTGCACGTGAGCGCCTCCGATGACGACAGTGTGCACTTGCGGGTGACCATCCGGGAGAAGAGCGAGGAGCGCTTCCTCTGGTTCGTGCACTTGCGGAGTGAGGGCAGCGCCCGCTCCATCGCCGACGCCGCCATCTCGCAGCAGCTCACGGACGGCACCCTGCACCTGTCCCTGAGCTATCCGGACCGCGACCAGGATGCCAACTTCAAGCAGGACTGGGACCTGCAACTGCCGGCGCGGCTCGCACTGGAAGCCAGGATGAAGATCGGCGACCTGGTGATCGGCGACGTGACGGGCGGCGTGGATGCGCACCTGGACGTGGGCGAGCTCAGCGTGGACGTGCCGGGCGGTCCCCTGCATGCGGACGTCAACGTCGGCGAGATCCGCGCCAAGTCGGCCAGCGCCGCCCACGGCCGCATCCAGCTCGACAGCAACATCGGCGATGCGGGTATATTCATGCACGGTGCCGAGACCGGCACCCACGAGCGGGGCGGCCTCGGCAACCATGTGTCGCTCGATGGCGGCGGACCGGACGACGTGAAGCTCAGCGTCAACGTCGGTGAAGTCAGCCTGCACCTGGAACCCCGCGACGGCGGCAAGGCCGGCGCTAAGGACGGAGACGGCAAATGAGACACATCACAGGCGCCTGTGCGCTTTTGGCCTTGAGCGTGGCCTTGGGCGGCTGCAGCCAACGGGAAGGCACCAACGAGCCGGTGGATGTGAAGGGCGACATCGCCAGCACCGGCATACAGCGCCTGGTGCTGGATGGCGGCGCCGGCGAAGCCCGCATCGGCGTGTCGCCGGATGACCAGGTGCACGTGCAACTGAAACTCAAGCAGGACGAGCGCCGCATCCTGGGCATCCGTTACATGAGCGAGGCCACCACCAAGGAGTTGGCGGCGGTGAAGCTCGGACAGCAGCGTGACGGTGACGCCCTCAAGATCTCGGCCGGCTATCCCTCCGGCGATTCCCACAGCGACGTGAAGGAAGAGTGGGTCATCCAGGTGCCGGCGCGCTTCGGCGTCGAGGCCGGCATGGACGCGGGCCGCATGGTCATCACCGGCGTCAGCGGGGGCGTGAAAGCCAACCTCAGCGCCGGCGAGACCGTCATCCACGTCCCCGCGGGCCCGGTGTACGGGCGTATGGGCGCGGGGCGCCTGCACGTGATCGTCGATGACAGCAAGCCCGGCACGGTGCGGGTGAAGAGCACCTTCGGCCTGGCGATCCTCGACCTGTTCGGCACCTACTACGGTCCCCCGGAACAGCACGGCGGTTTCAAGCTGTTCGGCAACAGCGTGGACGAGCTGGGCAAGGGCAGCGACGAGTACGACCTCAAGGTCACCGCCGGCCTGGCTGACCTGCGCATCGGCCCGCAGGGCGACGAGACGGAATACCGCAAGCTGTTCTCCGACGAGACCGAGAAGAAAGCCGAGGACAAGCAGGCTCTGAAGGACGCCGTCAAGAACTCCGCCAAGGATGACGACGACCAGGACGACGATGACGACTGAGTTCTGAGGCGGCGCGCCCGCGCCGCCGGGGAGTGGGTCCATGTCCAGATTCCTGCACGCCTTGCTGCTGTGCTGCGGCCTCGTGAGTGCCGCGCAGGCGGCAGACGCGCCTCCTGCGCCGCCCCAGGACCTCGCTTCCCTGCAGCAGCGGCTGGAAAAGCTGCGCGCTGACGCCGGCGTGCCGGGCGTGGGAGTGGCGCTGTTCGACCGCTCCGGTGTGACCTGGGCCGGCGGCCTCGGCGAGTCGGACATGGCGAAGCACCAGCCCGTCACTGCCGACACCGTGTTCCGTGCCGGCTCCATCACCAAGGGTTTCGTGGCGGTGGCGCTGCTGCAGCTCGTCGACCAAGGCAAGCTGCGCCTGGATGCGCGCCTCAAGGACATCGCCCCCGAGATCCCGGTGGTGAATCCCTGGGAGGCGAGCGACCCCGTGACCGTCGCCGAGGTGCTGGAACATACCGCCGGCTTCGACGACATGCACTTCCCGCGCCTCTACAACTTCCACGAGGCGGCGGACATCCCGCTGCTCACGGTGATCCAGCGCAGCGCGCCGGAGTTCAAAGTGCGCTGGCGCCCGGGCACCCGCACCGCCTATTCGAATCCCGACTACCTCATCGCCGGCTACCTGCTGGAGAAGTTCTCAGGCGAGCGCTATGAGGCCTACGTCACCGAGCACGTGCTGAAGCCTCTCGGGATGGATCACGCCAGCCTCGCTCCGGATCCCACCCAGGTGGCGGGCCTCGCCCAGGGTTATGAGGGCCAGCCGCAGAAGCTCCTGAGACCGGTGCCCATCTACCTGCGTCCCGCCGGCGCGCTGGCTGTCTCACCCACGGAGCTCGCGCATTTCGGCGTGATGCTGCTGGACCGGGGTGAATGGAAGAACCAGCCTTTCCTCTCCGCCGCGGACGTCACCCGCATGGAGACACCGCTCACCGGCGCCGGCCCGCGGCATGGGCTCGGCTACGGCTACGGCCTCGCCAACTACACCAGCTACATCGGCGCATACGAGTTCCGCGGCCACGACGGCGGTATAGACGGCTTCGTCTCCCGCTACGCCTACGCTCCCGACCAGGGCGTGGGCTTCGTGCTGCTGGTGAACACCGGCAGTCCGGGGCGCTTCATGCGCGCCGGTTCCGAGCTCATCGCCGCCTATCTCATGCGCGGCCAGCCCCAGCCGGTGATGCCGACGCCCGCGCCGGTCTCCGCCACCACGCTCGCGGCGGTGAGCGGCTATTACCGGGAGAGCAACCCGCGCAACCAAGTGCTGGCGATGCTGGACTACCTGTTCAGCGTGGCCCATGTCTTGCCAGACGGGAAGGGCGGACTCACCTTGAAACCCCTGTTCCAGGAGCCGGTGACGCTGTTGCCGGCGGGAGAGGGCCTGTGGCGCGAGGCCAAGCACAGCGGCGCCGATACCGCGAGCTTCGTGGACGCGGACGGCGAGCAGGTACTGGACCATTCCCCCAATGCCGGCGGTGAGTACGCCGTGAAGACCGGCTGGCTCTCCGCCTACCTGCCCATGCTGCTGTTCCTCGCAGCCCTGGCGCTGATGCTCTCCAGCCTGCTGTTCGCCCTGGTGTGGGGCTTCCGCAAGCTCGTCGGCCACATGGCGGGTGTGAAGCACTGGAGCCTGCGGATGTTGCCGCTGCTGGCGAGCCTGAGCTTCTTCGCGATGTTGGGCAGCGTGGTCAGCATCGCGCCAATCGAACTTGGGCTCGCCAACGCCAAGACCGTCAGCTTCTTCATCTGCTCGCTGCTGTTCGCAGCCCTGAGCCTCGCGGCCCTGGTGCAGGCGCTGCGTTCCTATAGATGGGAGGTGAACCGCTGGATGCGTTGGCATTCCACGGCGGTCGCCGTGGCGTGCTTCGGCGTGACCTTGCTATTCGCAGCTTGGGGGATGATCGGCCTGCGTCTGTGGAGCTTCTAAAAGGAGACATCACCGGAGCGTAGCAGTGGCTCCGGTGATATCGGTCAGTCCCTGAAGTTGGTGTACTGGATAGGCTGTTCGAGCTTCGCGCCGCGAAACAGCGCCATGCAGGCCTGCAAGTCGTCGCGTTTCTTGCCCGAGACCCGCAGCTCATCGCCCTGGATGGCCGCCTGCACCTTGAGGCCGCTGTCCTTCACCAGCTTCACCATCTTCTTCGCCAGCTCCTTCTCGATGCCCTGCTTCACCTTCACGACCTGCTTGGCCTTGTCGCCACTGATGGCTTCGATCTTCTGCGGGTCGAAGCTGGCCACATCGATGCCGCGCTTGGCGGCCTTGGCATAGATGATGTCGGTCACCTGCTTCAGCTGGAACTCGCTGTCGGCGAATATCGTCAGCACGTCGTCGCTGCGCTCGATGGCGGCGGAGGAACCCTTGAAGTCATAGCGCTGGGAGATCTCCCGGCTGGCCTGGTCCACCGCGTTGGTGAGCTCGGCGGCATCGACCTTGGAGACGGCATCGAAGGAAGGCATGGGAGGCTCCTGATTATCTCTTCTTCCAGAATGGCGCCACGACCCGGCGGCTACGCCTGGCGAACATGATGAACGCGATGGCCGCCGCGAGACAAATCACCACTGCGGTCAGTGAGCCCTCGGCACCGAAGGCGCCGCCGGTGAGGAGGTCGGGGCCAGTGAAGTGGACGGCGATGATGCCCTGGGGCCGGCTGCCGGATACGGGAGTGGCAAAGATGCCGCCCTCGGTGAAGTTCCAGGCGAAATGCAGGCCCATCACGAACCACAGGCTGCGGGTATACATGTAGGCCGCGCCCAGGAGCAGCCCCGCCATGAATATGGAAGCGATGGCGACGAGGGTGATACCGGGGTTGAGGCCGTGGGCCACGGCAAAGAGCAGCGCCGAGATGGCCAGCGCGATCCAGCTACCCAAGCGTTCCTCCATCAGGCGGAACAGGAGGCCGCGGAAGATCGTCTCCTCCAGTATCCCCGTGAAGAGGGCGCCGATGAAAGGATAGGCGGCATAGGAGAGCGGGCTCGTGCCGACGTACGTCCAGGCTCCGAGCAGCTTCGACACCAACATGACGATGCAGAACAGCGCCGCACCCACCAGGACGCCGCGGGCCGCGAAGCGCTGCGCGCCCTTCGCCGCCAGCTCCACCACCGGGCGCTTCTCCATGAAGTGCACGAAGCCGGTGTAGATGATGGGGATACCGATGGCATCGATGAGCAGGATCATCGCGGCGAGCGGGGTCTCGGGTTCCACCTTGCCGAACTTCAGCACCAGCACCATCGCCCCTATCCAGATGAAAAGGACGGCGAATGCCGCCAGGAAGCGCGTGAGCGGGTACTGCAGGAAGACCCAGAGCTTGCCAGGCCGGCGGTTCGGGACCGGGATCATGGAGTCCATGGACGTCATCTCCCTCAGAATTCCACTTGGACCGCGGCGGCGGCGCGGAGTGCCTTGGCCACGGCGGCTTCGATGCTGCTGTCCCGTGCCAAGGCCACGCCCATGCGGCGATGGCCGCGGATCTTCGGCTTGCCGAAGAGCCTGAGCATGGTGTCCGGTTCCTTGAGGGCCACGTCGACGTACTTATATACGGGGCCGTCGGAGTCGCCATGGGGCAGGATCACCGCGGAGGCGGACGGACCGAGCTGGCGGATCACCGGGATGGGCAGGCCCAATATCGCCCGGGCATGCAGCGCGAACTCCGACAGATCCTGGGAGATGAGCGTGACGAGACCCGTGTCGTGGGGTCGCGGCGAGACCTCGCTGAACCACACCGCGTCACCCTTCACGAAGAACTCCATGCCGAAGATGCCGCGACCGCCCAGGTCGTCGGATATCAGCTTGGCCATGCGCTGGGCCTCGGCGAGGGCCTTCTCGCTCATGGGCTGGGGCTGCCAGGACTCCCGGTAATCGCCGTCTTCCTGGCGGTGGCCGATAGGCGCGCAGAAACTGGTGCCTGCGCTATGCCGCACCGTGAGCAGGGTGATCTCGTAGTCGAAGTCGACGAAGCCTTCCACGATCATGCGCCCCTTGCCGGTGCGCCCGCCCTGCTGGCCGTAGTCCCAGGCCTGCTGGATGCCGGCCTCGCCCTTGATGACGCTCTGGCCCTTGCCGGAAGAACTCATCACCGGCTTCACCACGCAGGGCATGCCGATCCGGTGCACCGCGGCGCGGAACTCATCCGAGGTATCGGCGAACTCGTAAGGCGAGGTGGGCACCTTGAGCGTCTCGGCGGCGAGGCGGCGGATGCCCTCCCGGTCCATGGTCAGGCGCGCGGTGCGGGCGGTGGGGATCACGGTCCAGCCTTCCGCCTCCAGCTTCAGCAGTTCCGGCGTGGCGATGGCCTCGATCTCGGGGACGATGTAGTGGGGCTTTTCCAGTTCCACCAGGCGGCGGATCTCGGCGCCGTCCAGCATGTCGATCACATGGCTGCGGTGCGCCACCTGCATGGCCGGTGCCCGCGCATAGCGGTCCACCGCGGTCACCTCCACGCCGAAGCGCTGCAGTTCGAGGGTCACTTCCTTGCCGAGTTCGCCGGAGCCCAGCAGCATCACGCGGGTGGCCTTGGGGGTGAGGGGAGTGCCAATGTCTATGCTCATGTCGTCATGCCCTATCTCGGCCAGCGATGGCCATTGTTGCAGCGCAGCTGATTGCGGTATACGGGTAGAAGCAGGCCGATGAAAAACACCATCCCGAACATCAGAAACAAACCATCGAGGGAGAACACCGGCTTCACCTCCTTCGAACCGCAGGATGGGCAGGGCCCAGATTCATAAATCGGCTCATAGTCGTCCAGTAGCCCGTCATATTCGCCGGCCTCTAGCGCTGCGAGTATCTGTTTCGCCTCGATACAAGATCTCGCCGGCACCTGCAGTTTCACCCCACCGAGAGCCACCGCCAGATTCCAGTTCATACGGATGTGGTGTTCGTGATTTACGAAAGCCAATATCTCTTCCACCTGGAGTCTGCCGCAGGCGATGTGCGCCTGCCAGGGAAAGAGATAAGTCGCGACGGTCACCAGGTCCGTGTCCGTCTTCAGGCTCATGGGCTCACCCCCTTGGCGCGCCGGGAGTCACCACGCAGCAGGCGTTCCTCCGCATCCTGCAGTTTCTCCGGGGTACCCCACAGCACCACCACGTCGCCTTCCTTGAGGAGGGTGATGCCCGGCGGCTGACGGCCCACCACACCCTCGCGGCGCAGCGCTGTCACCACCACGCCCAGGGCCTTCAGGTCCATGTCCCCGAGAGTGCGGTTCACGCCGTGAGCGCCCGCATCGAGCGTCACCGTGTGCAGTTGTTCGCGGAAGGCGTGAGAGGGGTCGATGGGAACCGCGTCCTGGCCGCGGAACACGCTGCGCAGCAGGCTGTAGCGATGGGTGCGCACTTCCTGGATCTTGCGCAGGATGTGCGACATGGGCACGTTCAACACATGCAACAGATGCGAGGCCAGCATCAGGCTGGACTCCAGCGTCTCCGGGATGATCTCGGTGGCCCCCGCTGCCTGCAGCCGTTCCAGCTCCGCGTCGTCGCGGGTGCGCACCAGCACCGGGAGATCGGGGCGCATCTTCTTCACATGCCCGAGTATCTTCAGCGCGGTGGACACCTTGAAGTAGCTGATCACCAGCACCCGGGCGCGCTCGATGCCGGCGGCCCGCAGCACGTCCCGGTTGGTGCCGTCGCCGTAGTACACCGGATCGCCCGCCTCGCGGGCATGGCGCACGCGCATGGGATCGAGGTCCAGGGCCACGAACTCAAAACCTTCAGGTTCAAGGAGCCGCGCCACGTTCTGGCCCACGCGGCCATAGCCGACGATCACCACGTGGTTCTCGAGATGCACCTGGTGGCGGCCGATGTCGTGCTGCAGCCGGTCGTGGTCCTCGATCTCGCTCTCGGGGAACAGCCGGTCCGCGAGCATGCGGTTGTAGCGGATCAAGATCGGGCCCATGAGCATGCTGATGACGATCACCGCCAGGCCGAACTCCGCGAGCGGCGGCCGCATGATGCCCTGCGCGAGTCCCAGTGAGAGCAAGGCGAAGCCGAACTCGCCGCCTTGAGCCAATACCAGACCCGTGCGCAAGGCCGCGTTGTTGTCGGAACCCAGCCGCCGGCTCAGCACCGCGATCAGCGCGGTCTTGAACAGCGAGATGCCCACTACCGCGATCACCAGCAGGAACCAATGGCGTATCACCACCGCCGGGTTGAGCAGCATGCCCACGGTGATGAAGAAGAGACCCAACAACACGTCGCGGAAGGGGCGGATGTCCGCCTCCACCTGATGCCGGTACTCGGTCTCTGCCATCATCATGCCGGCGAGGAAGCCGCCCAGTGCCAGCGAGAGCCCTAGATAGGCGGTACCGAAGGCGGCGGCCATGGTGACCAAGAGCGCCGTGAGCGTGAAGAGCTCCGCCGAGCGGGCGCTGGCGATCTGGTGCAGCAGCGGCCGCAGCAGCCAGCGTCCGGCGGCGAGGATCACCACCACCGCGATGGCGCCCTTGGCGAAGGCCCACAGCATGTCGTTGGCGATGGCGCCGCCGCCGGCGCCGTGGTTCATGGCGGGGATCAGGATCAGGAAGGGGATGACGGCCAGGTCCTGGAACAGCAGCACCGCCACTGCGGAGCGGCCGTGTTGCAGGCCGATCTCGTTCTGTTCCGTGAGCTGCTTCACCACGATGGCGGTGGAGGACATGGCGAAGGCGCCGCCCAGCACGATGGCCACCGGCGTATCCGCGCCCATGAATCGGGCCATGGCCACCGTCCCTAAGGTGGTGAACAGCACCTGGGCGCCGCCCAGCACGAACACGGACTTGCGCATCACCCAGAAGCGCGGCACCGAGAACTCGAGCCCCAAGGTGAACAGCAGGAACACCACGCCGAACTCGGCGAGTTCGCGGGTGTCGGCGGAGTTCGGGATGAGCCCCACGCCGTGGGGTCCGACCAGGTAACCGGTGACGAGGTAGGCGAGCACCGCGGGCAGGTGCAGGCGGCGCAGGGCCGCCACCAGGAGCACCGCGACCCCCATCAGGATCAGGATGGAACGCAGGGTGGTGTGTTCCATTGCGCCGATGACACCCCAATCCGATCAATGACTTGCATCATAACCAAAAACCGCGTCCGTCAGAGCCATTTGGTCGAACCAAAGCGGTTTTAAGCGTTCCAAATGAGGCTAAGCTGTTGCCCTCCATGGGGTAGTCCAACAATGAGGAACGCAAGCATGTCCCTACGCAAGCTCCTGCCGGCGGCCGCGTGTTCGGCCCTGGTCTTCGCGCTCGCGCTGCCGGCCCTGGCCGACAGCCCGGCAACATCCAAGGCGGATGACTCCGCCGCCAGCGAGTTCCCGCCGGACCCCTTCCCCTCCACTTACCATCCGCTGCCCTCGCAGCCGACCCTGATCCGCCACGTGACGCTGTACACCGGCACCGGCGCCGAGATCGACGACGCCGACGTGCTGATGAAGGACGGCAAGGTGGCCGCGGTGGGCAAGGACATCAACCCCGGCGCCGGCGTCACCGTCATCGACGGCACCGGCAAGTTCGTAACCCCCGGCATCATCGACGTGCATTCGCACCTCGGCGTGTATCCCTCGCCCGGAGTGGATGCGCTCTCGGACGGCAACGAACTCACCAACCCCAACACCGCCAACGTGCGTGCCGAGAACTCGGTGTGGCCGCAGGACCCGGGCTTCAACACCGCCCGTGCCGGCGGCGTGACGGTGCTGGAGATCCTGCCCGGCTCGGGCAACCTCTTCGGCGGCCGCTCGGTGGTGCTGAAGAACGTGCCCTCGGTGACTACCGAAGGCATGAAGTTCCCGGATGCGCCCTATGGCATGAAGATGGCCTGCGGCGAGAACCCCAAACGCGTCTACGGCAGCCACGGCCAGTTCCCCTCCACCTTGATGGGCGATGTGGCCGGCTATCGTCAGGCCTGGGCCGACGCGCAGTCCTATGACATGCAGTGGAAGGCCTGGGAGAAGGACAAGAAGGGCATCCCGCCCGGCCGCGACCTCAAGCTCGAGACCATGGCCGAGGTGCTGAACGGCCGGGTGCGGGTGCAGATGCACTGCTACCGCGCCAACGAGATGGCCACCATGCTCGACGTGGCCAAGGAGTTCCATTACCACATCGCCGCCTTCCACCACGCGGTGGAGGCTTACAAGATCCCGCAGCTGCTCGCCGCCAACGGCACTTGTGCCGCCATGTGGGCTGACTGGTGGGGCTTCAAGATGGAAGCCTGGGACGGGATCAGGGAAAACATCCCGATGGTCGACGCGGGCGGCGCCTGCGCCATGATCCACTCCGACGACGAGAACGGCATCCAGCGGCTCAACCAGGAGACCGCCAAGGCCTGGGCCGCCGGCAACCGCGTGGGGCTCAACATCAGCGAGGCTCACGCCATCATGTGGATGACGCTGAACCCGGCCAAGGCGCTCGGCATCGACAACCTCACCGGCTCGCTGGAGCAGGGCAAGGATGCCGACGTGGTGCTGTGGACCGGCAACCCCTTCAGCGTGTATAGCCATGCCGAGAAGGTCTTCCTCGACGGCGCGCTCATCTATGACCGCGACGATCCCAAACACCAGGCCCAGTCCGACTTCCAGGTCGGCATGATGGGTCAGGGAGGTGCCCTGTGAAGCGTACTCACCTATATATGGCATTGGCCCTGGCGGGCCTGAACGCCGCTCCCGCCTTCGCCGACACCTACGCCATCACCGGCGGCACGGTGATCACCTTGGGCTCAGCCGGCAAGATCGAGCACGGCACCGTCGTCATCAAGGACGGCAAGATCGCCGCGGTGGGCGCCAACGTCGCCATCCCGCCCGGCGCCAAGCGCATCGACGCCACCGGCAAGATGGTGACGCCGGGCATCATCGATCCGGAGAGTTCCTTCGGCCTGAACGAGGTGGATGCGGTCAGCCAGACCCAGGACTCCGCCGTCACCAGCACCCATTACACGGCGGCATTCGATCCCACCGCGGGTGTGAACCCGCGCTCCATGGTGATCCCCGTCAACCGCGTGGAAGGCGTGACCCGCGCGGTGATCGCCGGCGGCAACAACAGCAGCCTGCTGCAGGGCTTGGGCGCCGTGATCTCGATGGATGGCACCGAGGGTTACGTGCTCAAGGATCCGGTGGCGCTCTTCGTCACCCTGGGAGAGTCGGGCCAGAAGACCGCCGGCGGCGCCCGCGCCGCTGCGATCGAGACGCTGCGCGAAGCCTTCCAGGACGCCAAGGACTACGCCGCCAACCGCGCCGCCTACGACAAGGCCGGCCGGCGTGCCTACAGCCTGTCGCGTCCCGATCTCGAGGCGCTGCAGCCGGCGCTGAAGGGGCAGATGCCGGTGGTGGTGCAGGTGGACCGTGCCAGCGACATCGAGGCGGCCATGGATCTCGCCAACGAGTTCAAGCTCAAGCTGGTGGTATCCGGCGGAGCCGAGGCCTGGCTGGTGGCCGACAAGCTCGCCAAGGCCAAGGTGCCGGTGATCCTCAACCCCATGCGCGACCTGCCGGCGGCTTTCGAGTCCCTGGGTGCGCGCCTGGACGATGCGGCGCTGCTGCAGAAGGCCGGTGTGTTGATCGCCTTCGAGGTGGGTGACACCCACAAGTCCTGGAACGTGCGCCAGTACGCGGGTAACGCGGTGGCCAATGGCCTGTCCTGGAACGACGCATTGGCTGCCATCAGCCTGAACGCAGCGCGCATCTACGGCCTGGACAAGGGCGTGGGCACGCTGGAGGCGGGCAAGGACGCGGACCTGGTGGTGTGGAGCGGCGACCCGCTGGAACTCACCACCTTCGCCGACCAGGTGTTCATCCGCGGCAAGGCGGTGCCCATGACCGAC
>DASXYJ010000032.1:0-8980 GCA_036502565.1 Gammaproteobacteria bacterium | reverse complement strand
TGGTCCTTGAGGCGTTGCTGCAGCAAGGTCACCCAGCCTTGGGCCGGATCGATGCCGTAGGCGGCGCTCAGGCTGTCGCCCATCACCAGGATCACGCGCGGTTCCGCCGCGCTGGCCAGCGGCGCCAGGCACAGCGCGAATATCAGAAGAAGGATGCGTCTCCACATGTCCCAGGTCTCCGGCAGCGACGTGCTGCTCAGCGCGCAACATCTCAGCAAACAGGTTAACAGCCCCGACGGCGTATTGACCATCCTCGACGACGTGTCGCTGGCCATCCGCCGCGGCGAATCCGCCGCCATCGTCGGACCCTCCGGTTCCGGCAAGTCCACCTTGCTTGGCCTGCTGGCGGGACTCGACGTGCCGAGCTCAGGCGAAGTACGGCTGGACGGCGAAGCCTTCAGCAGCCTCGACGAGGACGCACGGGCGTTGCGCCGCGCGCGTGAGATCGGCTTCGTGTTCCAGTCCTTCCATCTCCTGCCCGGCCTCACGGCACTGGAGAACGTGATGCTGCCCCTGGAGCTGGGCGACGGCACCGGCGCAGAGGCGGCGGCGCGCCTGGTGCTGGAAGCGGTGGGTCTCACCGCCCGCGCCAACTACTACCCGCAGAAGCTGTCCGGCGGCGAGCAGCAGCGCGTGGCCATCGCCCGCGCCTATGCCACCCGCCCCGCGCTCCTGTTCGCCGACGAGCCCACCGGCAACTTGGATGCGGCGACGGGACAAGTGATCGTGGACCTGCTGTTCAAGCTCAACGCCGAAAGGCATACCACGCTGGTGCTGGTCACCCATGACCGGGAACTGGCGGCACGCTGCGACCGCACCCTGCCCCTGCACGCGGGGAAACTGCTCCCATGACCCTGTTGCGGCTCTCTACCCGCCAGTTCCGCCGCGGCTGGAAGAGCGGCGAGTACACGGTGATGGCCGCGGCCCTGGCCTTGGCGTTGGCCGCCGTATCGGCGGTGGGCTTCTTCACCGCGCGGGTGCGTACTGCGGTGGTGGAGCAATCCGGCGAGAGCCTGGCAGCGGACCTGGTGCTGAACGGCGGCGAACCCCTCCCCGCCACGCTCGGCGCCGAGGCGCGCGATGCCGGCGCCAGCACGGCGGCGGTGATGGATTTCCCCACGGTACTGGTGAATGGCAGCGGCACCCAGTTGGTGGAAGTGCACGCGGTGACCGCGGGTTATCCCCTGCGCGGCCACGCACGCATCGCCTCCCAGGCATTCGGCCCCTCGCACGTGGCCGACGCCATCCCCGCCCGCGGCACGCTCTGGGCCGAGCCGCGGATATTGGGCGCGCTCGGACTCAAGGTGGGCGACAGCGTGAGCGTGGGCGACGCACGGCTGCGCATCGCCGCCGCCACCGCCTATCTCCCGGACGGCGGCTTCGGTTTCGCGGCGCTCGCGCCCAAGATCGTCATCGACCAGGCGGAGGTGCCGGCCACCGGCCTCGTCACGCCGAACTCCCGGGTGAGCTACAAGCTGCTGGTGGCGGGCGCGCCGGACGTGACAGCGGCATTGGAGAACCGCTGGCGCGACCATCTGCCGGGCGTCCGCCTGGAGGATGCCAGCGACGGCCGTCCCGAGATCGTGAACGCCATCGAACGCTCGCAGCGTTTCCTGGCCCTCGCCGCGCTGGTGAGCGCGCTCATCTCCGCGGTGGCCGTGGTATTGGCCGCGCGCCGCTACGCCACGCGTTACACCGACGCCGCCGCGGTGCTCAAGTGCCTGGGTCTGACGCGCCGCCGCGTGCAGGCAGTGCTGCTGCTGGAGCTGCTGTGGCTGGGCCTCGCCGCCGGCATCGCCGGCGTCATCGTGGGCTACGGTGCGCAATACGGCCTGGTGGCGGTGCTGAAGGACCTCCTGCCCTCGCAGCTGCCGCCGGCGCCCTTCACGCCCGCCGTGGCGGCCCTGGGGCTGGGCCTGGTGCTGTTGCTGGGCTTCGCCCTGCCGCCGCTGATGCGCCTCGGCGATACGCCGCCGGCGCGGGTGTTGCGCCGGGACCTGGAGCCGCCCAAGGCCGCCGGCTTCGTGGTCTACGGCGCCGCCATCGCCGCCAGCTTCGGCGTGACCCTCTGGCAGGTGCGCACCGTCGAGTTGGCGGTCTCGGTGCTGGTGGGCCTCGCGCTCACGGTGCTGATACTGGGTCTGGGCGCGCTGCTGATGCTGTGGCTGCTGAAAGGCCTGCGCGGCGGCGGCGGTTGGCGCTACGGCCTCGCCAACCTCAACCGCCACAAGCGCGACGCCGTGGTGCAGATGGTGGCCTTCGGCATCGGGCTCATGGTGCTGTTGCTACTGGCGCTGGTGCGCACCGACCTGCTGCACAGTTGGCGCACCAGCCTGCCGGATGACGCACCCAACGAGTTCATCATCAACATCCAGCCGGAGCAGCGGGACACGGTGGTGAAGTTCTTCACCGATCACGGCGTGAAGGCGCCGATCCTGTATCCCTTCGTGCGGGCGCGGCTCTCCGCCGTCGGCGGCAAACCGGTGGCCTCACTGCACTTCCAGAGCGAGGACGGCCGGCGCATGGCGGATCGGGAACAGAACCTGAGCTGGTCCTACGACCTGCCCGCCGCCAATACCCTCGTCAGCGGCCAGTGGTGGGACAAGGACGAAGCCAGGAAGCCCCTGGCCTCGCTGGAGGAAGGTTTCGCCACCAACCTCGGCGTGAAGGTCGGCGACGTGCTGGACTTCGACGTGGGCGGCACCGCCGTGAATGTGACGGTGGCGAACCTGCGCAAGGTGCGCTGGGATTCCTTCCAGCCCAACTTTTTCGTGGATCTCTCCCCGGGAGCCCTGGAAGACCATCCCGGCACCTGGATCACCAGCGTGTACCTGCCGCCGGCCCAGTCGCCCATCCTGGCGGACCTGGTCCGGCAGATCCCCTCGCTCACGCTGTTCGATGTGGATTCCATCATGCAGCAGGTGCGCCAGCTCATGGACGAGGCCTCCCTCGCCGTGGAGTACGTGTTCCTGTTCACCTTGGGCGCCGGCGTGGTGGTGCTGCTGGCGGCGGTGCAGTCCACCCGCGACGAACGCCGCTTCGAGGCGGCGGTGCTGCGGGCCATCGGCGCCTCACGCCAGCGACTGCGCTCCGCGGCCATCGCTGAATACGCGGCACTGGGCTTCGCTGCGGGATTACTGGGGGCGCTGGCCGCGACCCTGGTGGCCTGGGCCCTGGCGGTGCGCATCTTCAACCTGCCCTATTCCATGGATTGGCGCGTGTGGATCGCGGGCATCTTCGTCGGCACCGCCATCGTGGCTTTCAGCGGCTGGATGGCGACGCGCAAGGTCCTCAACGCGCCTCCCATAGAGACGCTCCGGGAATCATGATCCGGCGCCTACTGTTGCTGACACTGCTGCTGGCAGCCGCGTTGCCTTCATTCGCAGCTGCGGATTGCTTCAAGGGCGATGTGCTGTTCAAGAAAGTTACGCCCCAAGTCACCGCTTTCCACGATTACCAGATCAAGCTCTATCATCAAGACTGCGACGCGGAGCCGGAGAGCCGCATCGCCGGCTTCGAGATATGGAATGGATCACAGCGGGTATATGTGCAGACGGGCTACAGCTTCGCTGTCGGCTATGCCCTGGCTCAGGACCAGCCTCCCGATAGCGTGAAGCCCAAACTGGGCGCCGATTTCACCGGCGAGGGTGTGCCGGAGCTCCTGATCTCCGAGTCCTCCGGCGGCGCCCACTGCTGCTATACCTTCCATCTGTTCCGCCTGGGTCCCCAGTTCAGCCACATCCAGGACATCCCGCTGCTGGATGACGACGAGGCCGCCTTCGTGCGCCGGCCCGGCGTGAAAGGCTTGGTGCTGGCCGCCGCCGACTACAGCGCCTTCGCAAATTTTCCCAAGGGCTTCGCCGGCTCTCCGGCGGGTCGGGTGTTCCTGAGCTTCCAAGATGGCAGGTTCAAGCCGGATGCGGGGCTCATGAAGTCGAACGCGCCCGCGGATGCGGAGATCGCCAAGTGCGCGAGCCTCTTCAAGCCCAGCCGCGATTGGAAAGAGGGTCAGCCTTCAGGCCTGTGGTACTACGCCACGGACCTCATCTATACCGGCAACGCCGATGCCGCCTGGAAGTTCCTGGACGCGGCCTGGGGCGGCAGCGCCACGGACAAGAAACAGTATCTGGATGACTACCGGCGGCGGTTCATGAAGAGCGCCTATCACCCGGAGCTGATGCAGCTACAGCAGGCGCCTGTCTCCAATGAGAGTCAAAAGATCGATTGGGCCAAACAATGCTTGGCTTACATGCACGGCTGAGCCGCTGCTATTCCGCTTTAGCTCCCGCCGTAAAACTCATGTTGGATATCTCTCCATCCGGCTTGAAGCGCGCTTCGCAGGAATAGCCCAAGACGTTGCTGGAATCGTCGCTGGTGATCTTGAGGAACGTGCCCTTGGCATCCTGGCCCGGCGTGGCGATATAGCCCTGCTGTTCCGCGAGCGCCTTCAACTCAGATGAAGTGATGTGGTCGCGCATGCCGGCGCAGAAGGATTCCATCTTCTGGCTGTGCACCGCGACGGGCGCCACCTTCAGCAGCGTGCCACCCAACACCAGCGCACCTGCCACCGCAGCGGCGGCCACCAGCCAGCGGCCCTTGCGCAGCGGCCCCACCGCCGGCGGCAGGGGCGTGAGCCAGATGACGATGCCGGCGCAGACCGCGCAGAGGGCGCCGGCGAACAGCGCCGGCCACGCGCCGGTGTGGGCCCAGATCACCGGCGCGGTGACGCCGGTGAGCAGCAAGGCCAGGGCCCAGAGATACAGCAGCGCCCGCGTCCAACGGGAACGCTTCCAAACAAACGGCACCGCGACGAGGCCCAGGACCGAGTAGAGGGTCTGCATGAAGGCGGAGAACACGGTGGGCAAGTCGGTGGCGTAGCGCCACTCCTGGTCCACGCCCCAGAAGCCCATGACGCTCAAGGCCACGAGAGCGAGCATCGCCAGCCATACACGGATCGTCTGCCAGGGCATGAGGGTCCTCCTCGAGGGATGCCTCAGAGCTTACGACCCAAACCGGGGCCGGACAACCGAGGCGCTGCGCGCTTGTTTCCCCAGCACGGCGAGCGCCACGCCGCCCAGGATGACGCAGGAAGCGACGACCAGCCGCGTGCTGAGGGCCTCGCCCAGCAGCAGCACGCCACCCAGCGCCGCGATCACCGGTACGCTGAGCTGCACCACCGCGGCGCGGGTGGCGGTGAGGTCCTTGAGGGCCGCGTACCAGATCACGTAGCCCAAGCCCGAGGTGACCGCGCCGGAGGCGAGCGCCAGCGCCCAGCCCACGGGATCCACTTCCAGACGCGAGACCAGGAACAGCGTGGCGAGGATGGACAGGGGCACGGCGCGCAGGAAGTTGCCGGCGGTGACGGAGGTGGGATCGCCCGCGCGCCGCCCGCGCAGGGAATACACGCCCCAGGCGACGCCGGCGGCGGCCATGAGCGCCGCGCCCTGAGGCGAAGGCGCTTCCAGGCCCGGCAGCACCAGGTACACCAGCCCTGCCAGCGCCGCCGCCAGGCCCACGCCCTGGCCCAGGCTCGGACGCTCACCGGCGATGAACCCGGCCAGCAGCATGCTGGCCTGCACCGCGCCGAACAGCAGCAGGGCGCCGGTACCGGCGCTCAGCGTGACATAGGCGAAGGAGAAGGCGATGGCGTAGATGAAAAGCGCCAGCGCCGAGGGCCAACTGCCGCCGAGGCGTTCCACCCGCCGTACCTTCAGCACCACCCAGAGCACGGCGGCGCCGGAAGCGAGCCGGATGAGGGTGAAGGCGGCGGGATCGGCGTGGCCGCCGCGAAGCGCGAGGCGGCACAGCAGCGAGTTGCCGGCGAAAGCCAGCAGCGCCAGCGCCGTGAACAGGAAGATCCGCGGCACCGGGCGCAGGTCCATATCCTCAGAGGTCCGGCATCACCTTGGTCACGTCCTCGGCCTTGAGGCGCTCGCTGGGCCGGCCCATGCCGGCATCGCAGATGTCCTTGTTCTCGGCCAGGTCCTTGTAATGACCCGGCATGTTCTGGATGTCCGCGATGGTGGTCTTGTTGGTGTAGCGCGGCATGCCGTCTTCGCCGGTGGTGAACTGGTAGTCGCCGCCGTAGTTGAAGCAGTTGGCCTGGATCTCGAACCAGCCGTTCTCGGTGGTGATGGGGTAGTTGGTGCGGCCATCGGGGCTGTACATCATGAGGCGGTAACGCCCCGGCGGCAGCGAAGCCATGGCATAGCCCACGTTGTCGCCCACGTGCCGGACCTTGATGGCCACGGGATCGGCGCCGTCCATCTGCACGTAGAGGTCGGAGCTGGTGAAGATGTTGGTGGTGGCCACGAACAGGCCGAACTCCTCCGGATAGTCCACGGCCAGGTGCTGGGGCGTCGAACAGGCGCCGAGCAGCAGCCCTGTGAGCGATACGAACAAGAGCAGCTTCTTCATGATGACTCCTCGCGAGGGTATCCGGGCCGATAGTAGTACTAGGAAAATAGTAGGATGTCCATCCGCCGGCCGCCTGGGCGGCCGGCGGATGGCACCCGTCATCGGATCAGAACATGGCCGCCAGGATCAGCACGATCCCCACCACCGACAGGCCCCAAACGCCGGTACGCACCACCGGGAGGCCCAGGGCGTAGACCGGGATGTAGGCCACCCGCGCCCAGAAATACAGCATGGCGCCCCAGGCCGTCAGGGAGCTGTGCACCCCCAGGACCCCGGCCATCAGCACCACGGCGGCGAAGAACGGAAAGGTCTCCAGCAGGTTATAGAAGGCGCGGTCCAGGCGTCCGCCCATGCCTTCCAGGCGCGGCATGACGGCATCGCGCGGGCTGAAGGCCCAGGCCACGCCGCGGACCTTGATGGCCGCGAGCACATGGATCACCAGCTGGACCAGTCCCAGCACCACGGTCCAGAGCAACATCTGATATTCGGTAGTCATCATGGTCATCTCCCCGTCAGGTTGGAGGGTTCAATGCTTCCCTTTATCTTCTTCCCAGTGGAACAGGTGCATGATGCGGTGAATCAGCGGCGCCATCAGGATGCCGAACACGATGATCAGGATGAGACCCGCGTAGAGCGCATACAGGCCGGCGAACAGCTTGCCGCCGTCGCTCAAGCCATCGGTCTTCATGGGGCCCATGCCGCCCAGCAGCATAGCGCTGTTGACGAAGGCGTCGCGCCAGCCCATGCCCTCGAAATACTCGTAACCCCACATGCCTATCCCCAGCGAGGTCACCACGAAGATCTGGGCGAACAACAGGTGCTTGAGCACCCGCATCAGGAACAGCGGGAAGCTCAGGGGGCGCTTGTGGCGGGATTCGTAGAACATGAGACTCCCTGGGACTGCGGCCTAATCTACCATCGGTTCAGGCGACGCGATTGCGCCCCTCGCCCTTTTGAAACGCAGCAATATTCAATGCCATCTCGTCCACCACCCGCTGGCGCGCCTCCTGGGTGGCCCAGGCGACGTGGGGTGTGACGATGAGATTGGGGATGTTCGGGTCCAACAGCGGGTTACCGTGCACCGGAGGCTCCTCGGATAGCACGTCGATCCCCGCCCCCGCCAGGCGGCCGGCCTTGAGCATCACCGCCAGGGCCATCTCGTCGACGATGCCGCCGCGGGAGCAATTGATGAGGATGGCCTCCCGCTTCATGAGCGTGAGTTCCTTCGGACCGATCAGGCCGCGGGTGTCGGCGCTGAGCGGGGCATGGATGCTGAGGATGTCCACCAGCGGCAAGAGCTCGTGCAGGGGCAGCCGGCCGGGACGCTGGTCGTCCTTGTTGCGGGCGGCCAGGAACACCGCCATGCCGAAGGCCTCCGCCACCCGCGCCACCGCCTGGCCTATGTGGCCGTAACCTATGATGCCCATGCGTTTGCCGGCCAGCTCGCGGATCGGGAAGTCCAGCAGGGTGAACTGCGGGGCACGCTTCCAGGCGCCTTCCCGCAACAGTTGTTCGTAACTCTCCAGGTGCTGGTTGAGCGCCAGGATCAGGGCGAACACGTGCTGGGCCACGGCCTTGGTGGCGTAGGCCGGCACGTTGCACACGCCGATGCCGCTCTCGCGGGCCGCGGTGAGGTCGATGTTGTTCACGCCGGTGGCGGCCACGCTGATCAGCTTCACGCCGCTGAAGCGGCGGATGACGTCCCCCGGCAGCTTCACCTTGTTGACGATCACCACCTCGGAACCGGCGGCGTTATCCAGCACCTTGTCCGTGGGGGTGGTGGTGAAGGCGCGCAGCACCGAGAGCACCTTCTCCAGGGAACGCAACTTCACGTCGCCCTGGTTGCTCACGGTGTCGAGGTCGAGGAACACTCCCTTCATCTGCCCCGTCCCGCTGTACTGATCTGGCCGTGTGTGGCTCGGATGGCGTGGGATAATACCGCGGCGGCAGGGTGAGCGCGCCGTACCGCTTATGTAACAGCCGGGGAGCCTGCATGTACACACCCAGCCATTTCGTTAACCAGGACCTGGGCGAGCTGCACGCCATGATGCGCCGTCATCCCTTCGCGCTGCTGGTCAGCCATCACGGCGGCAAGAGCCACCTCACCCACCTGCCCTTCCATCTCGATGCCGCACGGGGAGCCCAAGGCACGCTCGAGGCGCATCTCGGCGCCATGAACCCGCATTGCGCGGCCATCGCCGCCGGCGCCCCCAGCACGGTGGTGTTCCAGGGGCCGGATGCCTACGTATCGCCGCGCTGGTACGTGGACCCGGCCAAGAACGTGCCCACCTGGAACTACGTGGCCATCCATGTCCACGGCACGCCCAGGCCCGTGACGGAATCGGCACGGCTGCTGCAGATGATCGGCCGGCTCACGGACGAGCACGAGGCTTATATAGAGAAGCCCTGGAGCATCCGCGAGGCCGGAGTCCATGCCGAGCAACTGGCGAAGCACATCCTCGGTTTCGACCTTCCGATCGAGACGCTGGAAGGCAAGTACAAGCTGAGCCAGAACCGCTCCGACGGAGACCGGGCCGGCGTGTTGCGGGAGTTCGCCAAGCTG
>DASXYJ010000031.1:0-5104 GCA_036502565.1 Gammaproteobacteria bacterium | reverse complement strand
GGAATTCGCCATGGCGCATCAGGTCTTGACCCGCGCCGCTTGAGGTAAGAGATGTCGACTGAACCCAAAACTACTGGTCTCGCCAAAGCCGCCACCCGCAGCATCAACCGCGCGGAGATCGTGGACGGCAACTTCATCAGTTTCGTGAAGGGCTGGAGTGACGAAGTACACCGCCCGGACCTGGATGCGCCAGTGCGCCATGGGCATTCGCTCACGGGCCGGGATTTCCTGGAGCTCTTCGAGTCGCAGATGCTCTCGCGCCACCAGGACATCGAGGCTCGCGCCATGCGCGCGCGCAACGAGGGCTTCTACACCATCGGCAGTTCCGGTCACGAGATCAACGCCGTGGTGGGCCGCGTCACCCGCCACACCGACATCGCCTTCCTGCACTATCGCTCCGGCGCCTTCATGCAGGAGCGGGCGCGGAAACTGAACATCGACATGGTGTATGACACCGCCCTGTCGCTCGCCGCGTCCAGCGAGGACCCCATCTCCGGCGGCCGCCACAAGGTGTGGGGCTCGGTGCCCCTGTGGGTGCCGCCCCAGACATCGACCATCGCCAGCCACCTGCCCAAAGCCGTCGGCACCGCCGTGGCCCTGGCTCAGGCCGAGCGCTTGGGGCTAACGCCGCCTATCCCGGATGACAGCGTGGTGGTGTGCAGCTTCGGCGATGCCAGCTCCAACCATTCGACCGCCTTGGGCGCCTTCAACGCAGCCCAGTGGACCTCTCACCAGAAGCTGCCTTGTCCGGTGTTGTTCGTCTGCGAGGACAACTCCATCGGCATCTCGGTGCGTACGCCGGAAGGTTGGGTGGAAGCGAACTTCAAGAACCGCGCTGGCTTGCACTATGTGCAGGCGGACGGCCTGGACCTGGTGGACGCCTGGGACAAGACTGAAGGAGCGGTGGAGCACTGCCGCCGCACCCGCCAGCCGACTTTCCTGCACCTGAAACTGGTGCGCCTGCTGGGTCACGCCGGCACCGACGCCGAGACCGAGTACAAGACCGCCGAGGAGCTGGAGCGCTCCGAGGCGCGCGATCCGCTGCTGATGTCGGCGGAGACGGCCCTCGAGACGGGGCTCCTCACCGCATCGGAAGTGCTGGAGATGTATGAGCGCTGCCGCAGCCGCGTGCAGGAGGCCTCGAAGAAGGCCGCCACCCGGCCGAAGCTCACCAGCGCCGAACAGGTGATGGTGCCGCTGGCGCCCTACCACGCAGACAAGGTGAACAAGGAAGCCACCCGCGCCGCCGATCACGCGGCCCGCGTCGCCGCCTTCGGCTCCGAGGAGGCCCTGCCGGAGAAGAGCGCACCGAAGCATCTCTCCATCCAGATCAACCGCGCGCTGTTCGACTTGATGGCCAAGTACCCGGAGATGACCGTCTTCGGCGAGGACGTGGCGCAGAAGGGCGGCGTGTATACCGTGACCTCCGGCCTCTACCGCAGCTTCAAATCGCACCGGGTGTTCAATACCCTGCTGGACGAACAGACCATCCTCGGCATGGCCCAGGGCGCGGCGTACATGGGCATGCTGCCCTTCCCGGAGATCCAGTACCTGGCGTACTTCCACAACGCCTGCGACCAGATCCGCGGCGAGGCGGCTTCTCTGCAGTTCTTCTCCAACGCAAAGTACCGCAACCCCATGGTGATGCGCGTGGCCTCGCTCGGCTACCAGAAGGGCTTCGGTGGCCACTTCCACAACGACAACAGCTTCACGGCACTGCGCGACATCCCGGGCCTGGTGATCGCCTGCCCGAGCCGCGGCGACGACGCAGCCATGATGCTGCGCACTTGCGCGGCGCTCGCCAAGGTGGACGGCCGCGTGGTGGCGTGGATGGAACCCATCGCCCTCTACATGACCAAGGACCTGCACGAGCCCAAGGACAACCAGTGGCTCTTCGAGTATCCGGCACCGGACCGCGCCATACCGATCGGCGAGGGCCGAGTGTACGAACCGAACTCGAAGGACCTGCTCATCATCAGCTATGGCAACGGCGTGCTCATGTCCCTGCGTGTCGCCAAGAAACTGGAGAAGGAGACCGGCAAGAAGATCCGCGTGCTGGACCTGCGCTGGCTGAAGCCCCTGAATAGCGAGTTCATGGCCAAGCATGCCAAGGACTGCGGCAACGTACTGGTGGTGGACGAGGGCCGCGAGACCGGCGGCATCGCCGAGGAGATCTTCACCCATCTCGAGGAACACGCGCCGGGCATCAAGAAGAAGCGCGTGGCGGGCAAGGATTCCTATATCCCGCTCGCGTCTGCGGCGAATCTCGTGCTGCTCTCCGAAGAAGAGATCTACGCCACGGCCAAGAGCCTGCTGTAAGCGATCCCGATACCAGAAGAGAAAAAGGCCGCTACGAGCGGCCTTTTTCATGTGAGCGGCTGGTGCTTAGGCTTCGATCGGCCGCGCATCCCGGGCCCGGGCCAGGCGGTGTTCCCGCGCGGCGAAACCGGAATTGGGACGGGGGCCGCGTTGCGCGCGCGGGTGTTCGAGGGTGCGTTGCAGCGCCACCATCACCGCGTAGACGTCCGTGAAATGCTTGTGCACCTGCTTCACCTTCAGGCTGGCGGCGCGGGCCAGGTCCTCAAGGGTGGTGTCCTCGCAGCCGAAGCGGGCGAAGCGCTGCTTCGCCGCTGCCAGGATGCGGCCCCGGACCACGAGGTCGTCGGCGCTGTTGATGTTGAGCAGAGGGCAGGGGGTTTGTGTCGTGTCGCGGGCCATGGTTCACCTGTAGGAAGGCCTCTTCCATGAGGCCGAGACCGATTATCACGGTCCCGCGCGACACTTCCCATCGGGGTAAAACCCCTTTATGTCCAAGGCAATCACCTGAGCCCCTTGTCGCCCGGGGCTCAGCGCCGGGCCGGCGTCTTCCTGATCCAGATCAGCCAGCCCAGGGTGCCGAGCAGCAATAGCAGCGATATCCAGGCGAACCAGTCGCCTGCCACCATGTAGAAAGTGTCGTGGTGCACCGCCGGCACCCTCGCCATCAGGGTGACGAAGGGCGCGGAGTTGCTGGTGATCTCCGCCAGCACGCGGCCCCGGTCATCGCTCACGTACAGGGAGCCCTGCTTCGCGGAGCGCACGATGCTGAAGCCGGATTCCACGCCGCGCATGATGGCCATGTGGCCGTGGAATATCCGGTCGGCCACGAAGTCCCAGCCCGGCACCAGCATCAGGCTCACCCCTTTCTTGCCGTAGTCCGCGGACAGGGCGCTGAAGTCCATGTCCTTGCAGATCTCCACGCCCCACATCGCGTCGGCGCGGGGCAGCAGGGTCAGCGAGGTCCCGGGCGTGAGCATGGACTCGAAGGGCGGCAGCATGTGCTGCTTGTCGTAGCTCATGGGCGGCCTGCCAGCCATATACACTCGGGCTTCGTTGTACTTCTTGCCGTCTTTTGCCACACGGATCACGCCCACCACCACGGCGGCGCCAGTGCGGTCCACCAACTTCTGGAAATAGCCGTCGGTGGCATCGGCGGTCTGGCCGTCCAGCACCACGGCCAACTTCTCCGGCAGCACTACTACCCGCGCACCCTGGGCCGCCAGCTGTTCCACGGGGACGCTGTAGTCCTGGAACAGACGAGCCGCGGGCTGGCCGGGATCCGCCACATCGTCGTTGGCGCCTGCGTCCGAGCTCACCAGGCCCACTTTCACGTGCGTACCCTGCACCGGCTCGTGCAGGCGCCAGGCGCCGCAGGCCAATACCAGCACCAACAACGCCACCACGCCCCCCGTGAGTCGCAGCGCGCGCTTCGGAGCTTCGGGATAAACATGCAGACCGACGGCCAGGGCCGTGGAGAAGGCCAGCAGCAAGAAGCTCATGCCCCAGGGGCCGGTGACCGAGGCCAACTGCAGGAACGGCAGGAACTGCAACTGCGAGTAGGCCAGGCTGCCGGAAGTGCCGTGGGGCGAGGTGAGGTCCAGGAAGAACTCGAAGCAGACGATGACCGCGGGGAAGGCCAGCAGCGCCGCCCAATAGGCGCCGCGCTGTAGCAGCGCGCGATACAGCGACACCGCCAGGGCATACACGATGCCTTCGCTCAGATAGATCTGCGCCAGCACCGGCAGTGGCGCGCCCAGCAGGCCGTGGAACACGTGCCAGAGATTGAGCAGGCCCAGCATCACGCCGAGCGCCGCCACCAGCGCGGAACTCCACCAGGCGGCACGGTTTGCGAAGAGCAGCACCGGCAACGGCGCGAACCACATCAGCGGCCAGAAGGGATCGAGGCCGGTGCCGAACCAGACCAGCGCGGCCATGAGCAGCGCGGCCGCGACGCCGAGCCCAAGACGCTTCACATCAAGTGCGGATGCCATGGACGTATCTCCGGAAGGAACGCCGGTATAGGGCGCGGAAGTCGGCGGCCGTGGTGGAGAGAGGGCCGCCGCCGAGGTAGAGCATGATAAGGCCGCAGCCTAACGTTGAGGCGGCATGGTCCGGAGCCGCACCAGCCGGCTGCATATGCCGATCAGCAGCAATACGGCGATCCAGCCGAACCAGTCACCCGCTACAAGGTAGAAGGTGCCGTGATGCGCCGCCGGCACGGCGGCCAGCAGCGTGGCGAAGGGCGCCGAGTAGCTGGTAGCCTCGGCGAGGATGCGTCCCCGGTCATCGCTCACCGTCAGGTAGCCTCCCTTGGCGGCACGCACGATGCCGAAGCCATCCTCCACGCCGCGCATCACCGCCATGTGGCCATGGACCCAGCGGTCGCCGACGAAGTCCCAAGCGGGAACCAGCAGCAGTCCGACTCCGGCCTTGCCGTAGTCCTGGGCCGGCTTCCTGAAGTCCATGTCCTTGCAGATCGCCACGCCCCACACACCGCCGCCTTCCTCGAAGGTGGTGAGGGTGGTGCCGGGGGTGAGGTTCGATTCGAAGGGAGGCAGCAGGTGTTCCTTGTCGTAGGTCTGCACCGGTGAGTTCGGTGTATAGACCCGCGCCTCGTTGTACTTCAGCGACGAATCCGCATGCACCAAACCGACGATCAGGGGGATATGGGCCTGGTCCGCCAGCTTCTGGTACTGGGCATCCAGTGCCTGGGTATCCGCACTTACCACGATGGCGAGCTTCTCGGGCAGCACGACGACCTGCGCACCTTGCGCTACGAGTTTAA
>DASXYJ010000030.1:0-1523 GCA_036502565.1 Gammaproteobacteria bacterium | reverse complement strand
CCCGCGCCTGCCACAGGTCCGACTCGTCCGGCAGGTCGCCCCCGGGCCCGGTCTGGCAACGATCCTTCTGGCCGCGCCGCAGCGGCAGCACATAGGCGGGATTGTCCGAGGCCAAGGCCGCCACGCCGGCATCGAACCAGGCGGGCACCGCGCCGGACTTCATGTGCCACCAGCCGACCCGTGCCTCCAGCTCCGCATGGGAGAACGCGGCGGCGAGGGGCGTGGGATCCAGGCCCTGGGGCGAGACCACCACCGCGAAGTAATCCACGGCGCCCATGCTGGTGCCGGGCATGCCGCCGATGCGGGTGTAGCAGGCGTCGTCCGGGCAGACCAGGAAACGCGGTGTGTGCTGCAGGCTGCCGTAGAAATCCACGACGCGCTTGCGCCCCGCCGCCAGGACCTGCTCGACGTGGGCCTGCACCGCCGCGCTCGCGCCGGACTGGATGTAGACGCCGTCCCCGGCCTTGCTGAAACCGAAACACTGGGGGCAGCCCGCGACCACCACCGGCCGCGCGGTGAAGTACAGCGCGCCCACCGGCAGCGCCGCCAATACCACCAGCCATACCACCGTCTGTATAAGGCCCCGGATGAGGTCGCGCTGGTTCATAGCCGGCGCAACCTGGTGACGACCGCCAGGGTCTCGCGGGTGTGGGGCATGACCATGACGTGGCTGAAGCCGGGGAATCCAGGCTCCGCCGGCAGCCACACGCTGTGCTCCTGATCCAGCTGCCATTCGGCGCTGCCGCGCATCTTCAGCGCCACATGCCCGGCGATGCAGTGGCAGAACAGGGTCTCGAGGCCCGGCTCCCAGACGAACTCCACCGGCGCGCCGGAGATCACCTCGCACTGGTGATGCACCCGCTCGCGGGCGCTCATGACGTTCAAGTCCCGCACCGGTCCGTCCAGGAGCTTGCCGTGGGTGTCCCAATCGCCGGAGAAGGCCACGCCGCTGCCGGGACCGATGAGGCGCGAAGGCGCCGAGACGCCGCCGAAGCTGAGCTCCATGCCGTTGCCCTGGGCCACCACCAGGGTGCGGTCATAACCTGGGAATGCCGAGAAATCCCCGTCTTCCACCACGTCCGCCATGCTGATGCGCCAATCGAAGGGCGTGGTCGTGAGGTCCGAATGGGGAGGGAAGAGAGCGAGCTCGGTGGTCACGCCGCGACCATTCTTCCAGGGCATCAGCTTGTAATCGGCGGGGCCGAGCAGGCGAGCACTGAGACGAGGGCCGGACATCTATTTCTGATACTTGGACTCGTAGGCGAGTCCGGTCAGAAGTGTGTTGATGGTGCGGAGCAGTGACTCGCGCAGCGGCACGCGGTGCGCAGCCATGTCCCCCGCTTCCAGGGCTTCACGCATGCCGCCGGCGGGTTCCGCCAGATGCTGGAAGCCGATCACCAGCACGTGGATCTGCTGCAGGAGCTCGGCGCCCTGCCCCGGCTTCAGGAACAGCGCGCGCTTCTCCAAGAGCGCGCCGGTGGCGCGGCGGCGCTCGTCCAGCCAGAGGCGGAACTTGCGGGCGG
>DASXYJ010000029.1:0-2038 GCA_036502565.1 Gammaproteobacteria bacterium | reverse complement strand
GTCTCCATGACCACGCCCTGCCCTGCGAACGCGGCGTCGCCGTGCACCAGGACCGGCAACACCTGCTTGCCTTGCGGGTCGGCGCGCCGGTCGATGCGCGCGCGCACGGAGCCTTCCACCACCGGATTGACGATCTCCAGGTGCGAGGGGTTGAAAGCCAGCGCCAGGTGCACGTTGCCGCCCTGGGTCTTGATGTCGGACGAGAAGCCCATGTGGTACTTCACGTCGCCGGAACCGTCACCGTCCTTGTGCTCGTGGATGCCTTCGAACTCGAGGAACAGCTCCTTGGGCGACTTGCCCAGGAGGTTGATGAGCACGTTGAGGCGGCCGCGGTGGGCCATGCCCACCACGATCTCCTGGATGCCGGCCGCGCCGCCCTTCTGCACCACGTCGTGCAGCATGGGCATCATCGAGTCGCCGCCTTCCAGGGAGAAACGCTTCTGGCCCACGTACTTGGTGTGCAGGTACTTCTCGAGGCCCTCGGCGGCGGTGAGGTTGCGCAGGATCACCACGCGCTCGTCGTTGGAGAGGGGCGCGCGGGCGCGGCTGCCCTCGATGCGGCTCTTCAGCCACAGCCGTTCCTCGGCGTTGGTGACGTGCATGAACTCGAAGCCGATGCTGCCGCAGTACACCTGCTGCAGCATCTGCCAGATGTCCTTGAGGGGCTGGCGGTCGGGACCGGTGAGGGAGACGGTGCTGAACACCGTGCCCATGTCGGCCTGGGACAGGCCGTGGAACTCCAGTTGCAGGTCCGGCGCGTCGGGGGTCGGGATGAGGCCCAGCGGGTCGAGCTTGGCGTGCAGGTGCCCGCGACCTCGATAAGCTTCGATGAGGCGGATCACCGCCGCCTGCTTCTCGGCGGCGAGCGGATCCAGACCGCCGGCCGAACCGGCTACCGAGGCGGCGGCGCGGGGAGCATGGGCACGGGCTAGGAGCTCCGCCTCGATGGGACCGCGGGCGGTCTCACGCGCTCCGGACTGGAGCTTGCGGAAATAGTCGGCCCAGGCCTGCGGCACCGACGCCGGGTCCTGCAAGTATTGCTCGTAGAGGGCTTCGACGTAGGGGGCGTTGCCGCCGGAGAGAGGCGTGGTGCTGTTCTGCGCTTGCAGTGATTCGCTCATTTTCGCCATTCAGTACGAGGCGGCCGGCGGAAGACGCGCCCAGGGTAACGATGAAAATGGCAACGTATTCAAGAGACTTACGGGACCCTGCTCCCAGGGCCGCCGGCTCAGGCCGCGGACGGATAGTGTAGCGCAACCGACCGTAAAGGTGAACGCGGCAAAAGTCGCGTGACGCGGGGAATCCCCGCGATTTTCAGCGAAACCAGTCGAAGGGGCGGTCCCAGAACCAGAGCGTGGCGAGCCATTTTTCGCCGCGGATCACCGGCAGGCCGGCATGCAGCGTATCCGGGTTGGGCTTGCCTTGCGCGGTGGTATTGCTGAAACGCACTGCCTTGCCCCGTTCCGGGCGCACGCTCACCCCCAGGATCGGGAACGCGGTATTGCCGCCCGCCTCCACGTCGTTCAGATAGGCGAATACCGTGACCAGGCGCTGGGCGGTGTGCTTGCTGTCGGTGAAATAGTCGCGGTGCTGCTTGTACTCCTGCCCGATCTGGTAGCGCTGCACCACCAGGGGCTCGGCATGCTCCGGCGGCAGGCCTGCCAGCACCGAGAAGCGCGCCCAGATGGCTGCGGTGATGGCGTCGTACATGGAGAGCTTGTAATAGGTGTTGTAGCTGGTGCGCACCACCGAACGGGCATGCCCGCCCTGCGGGTCCAGTACGCCGGAGGGGGCGAGCTGCGGCGTGCCCACATTGATCAGGTGGTCGCAGAGATACTCATCGAGGATGCCGTTGTATTCGGAGAGGAAGCCGAGGTCGTTATCCGGCTCCGGCTTGTGCAGCGGCGGATGCTGCCATTCCGGCCATGCCTGCGCTGCTGCTGGCGACGCCGGCGGCAAGGAAGTCGACACGCCGGGATGCGCGGCGCCCAAGGCCTGCAGCCGCGGCATGGCCAGTGCCACGCCGTCGCGGGCCGCG
>DASXYJ010000028.1:0-3024 GCA_036502565.1 Gammaproteobacteria bacterium | reverse complement strand
AGGCCTTCCCGGATCCCGCGCGCGCGTTGCGTGAGCCGGACGGCCTGCTGGCCGTGGGCGGTGACCTCTCCCCGGCACGGCTGCTATACGCCTACCGCCACGGCATCTTCCCCTGGTACGACGCGGGCCTGCCCATCCTGTGGTGGTCGCCGGACCCGCGCGCGGTGTTCCTGCCGGCATCACTGCATGTAAGCCGCTCGTTGCGCAGACGCCGCAAGCAGGGCGGCTACCAGTTTCGTCTCGACACTGCCTTCGCTGAAGTGATGCAGGCCTGTGCCGGGCCGCGCCCGCAGTATCCGGATGGGGGAACCTGGCTCAACCCCGAGATGCAGGCGGCCTATCAGGAGCTGCATCGCCTGGGCCACGCCCACTCGGCGGAGCTCTGGGTGGACGGCGAGCTCAAGGGCGGCCTCTACGGCGTGGCGGTGGGCCGCGTGTTCTTCGGCGAATCCATGTTCAGCCACGTCACCGACGCCTCCAAGCTCGTGCTCGTGGAGCTGATGCGGCGCCTGGATGCCTGGGACTACGCTTTCATGGATTGCCAGGTGCAGTCCGAGCACCTACAGCGCATGGGCAGCGTACCGGTGCCCCGCGTCGAGTTCCTGCAGATGCTCGCCAAGCTCTGTGGCGAGCAGGTGAACCCCGCTGCATGGCGGAAGGCCTGAGCATGGGCGCCGACACCACCACCCTCGATCTCTACGTCTCCCCGGAGCACCCCTGCCACTACCTGCCGGAGCGGCAGGCGCGCACGGTGTTCGAGGACCCGGCGCTGCCCATGGATCAGTCCTTGTATGGCGTGCTGGCGACCCACGGGTTCCGCCGCAGCGGCCCGCACGTGTACCGCCCCCATTGCGGTGAGTGCCAGGCCTGCGTGCCGATACGGGTGGCGGTGCAGAACTTCAGCCCCGATCGCGCCCAGAAGCGCGTGCTCCGGCGCAACCTGGACCTGCGCTGCGTGGTGCGCCAAGCGGAGTTCGACACCGAGCACTTCGCCCTCTACGGCCGTTACCTGGCCGCGCGCCACGCGGAAGGCGGCATGGATGGCAGCAGCGAGGCGGACTATCGGCAGTTCCTGCTGAGTCCCTGGGGCAAGACCTCGCTCCTGGAACTGCGCCATCGCGACCGGCTGGTGGGCGTGGCGGTGACCGACGAGCTCAAGGACGGCTTCTCGGCGGTCTACACCTTCTATGACCCGGACCTGACACAGCGCAGCCTCGGCACCTACGCCATCCTCATGCAGATCGAGGAAGCCAGGCGCCGGGGCCTCACCTGGCTATACCTGGGTTACTGGATCGCCGAGAGCCGAAAGATGGCGTACAAGGACCGTTTCCGCCCCTTCGAGACGCTGGGCGCGGATGGCTGGCGGACCGGCGGGAAGAGCCTCCAGGTTGAATAGCGGCGGGCTTTCCGTCAGAATCTGCGCGCTCCATAAACGTCAGCAGGCCCATGGCAAAAGAAGAAAGCATCCAGATGGAAGGCAAGGTCGTCGAGACCTTGCCCAACACCACCTTCCGCGTCGAGCTGGATAACGGCCACATCGTCCTCGCCCACATCTCCGGCCGCATGCGCAAGCACTACATCCGCATCCTGACCGGCGACCGCGTGACGGTGGAACTGACCCCCTACGACCTGACCAAGGGTCGCATCGTGTTTCGCGGCAAGTAACCGCCGCCCTCTTCCAAATGAAAAGCCGGGGCATGCCCCGGCTTTTCATTTGCAGCTTGGACTTCCGACCTATTCCTCTTCTTCTCCGCTGTGGGCCGGTGCCGGCAGCTTGGGCATGGCGGGCTCGATGTCCATGTGGAACTCGCCGGCTTTCACCGTGACCCGCACGTGTCCGCCCTGGGCCAGGCGGCCGAACAGCAGTTCCTCCGCCAGCGGGCGCTTGAGCGTGTCTTGCACCAGCCGCGCCATGGGACGAGCGCCCATCTTGGGGTCATAGCCGCGTACCGCCAGCAGCGCACGAGCCGCCTCGTCCACTGCCAGGGTCACGCCCTTGGCCTGGAGCTGCTCCTCCATCTCGATGACGAACTTGTCCACCACCTTGGCCACGGTGCGCGGATCCAGGCTGTTGAAGTGGATGATGGCGTCGAGGCGGTTGCGGAACTCCGGGCTGAACATGCGCTTGATGGCCTGCATTCCGTCGGGAGAGGCGTCCTGCTGGGTGAAACCGATGCTGGTGCGGGACATCTCCTCCGCGCCGGCGTTGGTGGTCATCACCAGGATGACATTGCGGAAGTCGGCCTTGCGGCCGTTGTTGTCCGTGAGGGTGCCGTGATCCATGACCTGCAGCAGCAGGTTGAAGACCTCCGGGTGCGCCTTCTCGATCTCGTCCAGCAGCAACACGCAGTGCGGATGCTTGAGGATCTGTTCGGTCAGCAAACCGCCCTGGTCGAAACCCACGTAGCCCGGGGGCGCGCCGATGAGGCGCGACACGGTATGGCGCTCCATGTATTCGGACATGTCGAAACGCACCAGTTCGATGCCCATGATCAGCGCCAGCTGGCGTGTGACCTCGGTCTTGCCGACGCCGGTGGGCCCGGCGAACAGGAAGGAGCCGATGGGCTTCTGCTCGTTACCGAGACCGGAGCGCGCCATCTTGATGGCGGCGCCGAGGGACTCGATGGCCTTGTCCTGGCCATAGATGACCAGCTTCAGGTCCCGCTCCAGGTTGCGCAGGCCTTCCTTGTCGGTGGCCGAGACGCTCTTGGGGGGGATGCGGGCGATCTTGGCCACGATCTCCTCGATGTCCTGCACCGTCACGGTGCGGCGGCGCTTGGCCAGGGGCTTGAGGCGCATGTTGGCGCCGGCCTCGTCGATGACGTCGATGGCCTTATCCGGCAGGTGCCGGTCGTTGATGAAACGGGCCGCCAGGTCAGCGGCGGTCTCCAGCACCTTGTTGGGGTACTTCACCCCATGGTGCTCCTCGAACTTGTGGCGCAGGCCCTTGAGGATGCGCGCGGTCTCCTCCACCGAGGGTTCCAGCACGTCGATCTTCTGGAAGCGGCGCGCCAGCGCCCGGTC
>DASXYJ010000027.1:0-1636 GCA_036502565.1 Gammaproteobacteria bacterium | reverse complement strand
GCTGGTAGGGCGCCACGATGGCCTGGGTGGGACAGACTTCCAAGCAGGTGGTGCATGAGCCGCAGTGTTCGCTGCCGCGTTCGTCCACGGGCAGCGGCAGGTCCGTGAAGAGTTCCCCCAGGAAGAACCAGGAGCCGGCCTGCTTGTTGATGAGGTTGGTGTGCTTGCCGATCCAGCCCAAGCCCGCGCCGCGGGCCAGGGCCTTCTCCAGCACCGGCGCGCTGTCCGTGAAGGCGCGATAACCGAAGCCGCCGATCTGTTCCTGGATGCGGTCCGCCAGCTTCTGCAGCCGCGCCCTCAGCACCTTGTGATAGTCGCGGCCCAGCGCATAGCGGGCCACGTAGCCGCGCTCCGGCTCTTGCAGCAGTGCCTCCGCATCCCGTGCATCCGCCGGCCAGTAATCCATGCGCGCCGAGATCACCCGCAGCGTCCCCGGCACCAGCTCGCTGGGGCGGCTGCGCCGCGTGCCGTGCTGCTGCATGTACTCCATGTGACCGTGACGCCCGGCCTCCAGCCAGTCCAGCAGGCGCCGCTCGTCTTCCGGCAGCTCCACGCCGGAGATGCCCAGCTGCTGGAAGCCCAATTCCCGGCCCCATCCCTTGATGCGGTCGGTGAGAGCGGCGAAGTCAGTGACGTCGGACATAGCCTATATAATGCCTCACATGTCCGTCCTGCCCGAGAACCTCTTCACTGCCGTCCAGGTGCGCGAGCTGGAACGCCGCGCCATCGAGGACGCCCGCATCCCCGAGGGCACGCTCATGCAGCGGGCCGGGGAGGCGGCCTGGCAACAGCTCAAGCTGCAATGGCCCGGTGCCGAGCGCGTGCTGATCCTCTGCGGCACCGGCAACAACGCCGGCGATGGTTACGTGCTCGCGGACCGCGCCCTGCGCGAGCGGCTCAAGGTCACGGTCATCACCCTGGGCGACCGGCTGCGCCTGCCCCAGGCGGCCTCTGCTGCCCGCGGCATTTTCCTCAAGACCGGTGGCAAGGAACAGGGCTTCGAGGGCCGCCTGCCGGCAGCGGACGTGATCGTGGACGCCCTGTTGGGTATCGGTCTCGACCGGGCCTTGGGCGGGGAGTGGCTGAAGCTGGTGAAGGAAGTGAATGCTTCCCAGATGCCGGTGCTGTCCATCGACATCCCCAGCGGCCTCAACGCCGATACCGGCATGGAGATGGGCGCGGCCATCCGTGCGGACCTCACCGTCACCTACATCGCCCTCAAGGCCGGGCTCTTCACCGGCTCCGGTCCCGAGTGCTCGGGCCTCCTGCGCTTCGACAACCTGGAAGCGCCCTCGAACCTCTATGGCAGCCTGGTACCGCGGGCCCGGCGCCTGCGCAGCGCCGCCATGCGCGAGACCGCGCTGCCGCGCCGCCGTCGCGACGCCCACAAGGGCGACTACGGCAAGCTGCTCATCGTCGGCGGCGACCACGGCATGGGCGGTGCCGTGCGTCTCGCCGCCGAAGCGGCCCTGCGCAGCGGCGCCGGCCTCGTCAGCGTCGCCACCCAGGCCGCGCACGTCACTGGATTCCTGTCGGGGCTTCCGGAAGCCATGGTGCATGGCGTCGGCAGCGTCGACGACCTCAAGCCACTGCTGGAGAAAGCCACCGTGGTCGCAGTGGGCCCCGGCCTCGGCCG
>DASXYJ010000026.1:0-9973 GCA_036502565.1 Gammaproteobacteria bacterium | reverse complement strand
GACTGAACCCTGCATGGGGATCTGACCTCTCTGAAAGACCTAATTACTTGGAATAGAGCTCGACGACCAGGTTCTCGTTGATGTCCGGCAGGAACTCGGTGCGCTCGGGCACCGTCTTGAACTTGCCGGTCATCTTGGTCTCGTCGACTTCCACCCATTCGGGCAGACCGACCTGCTTGGCGACCTGCAGGGCGGAGACGATGCGCAGCTGGGCCTTGGCGCCCTCGCGCACCGAGATCACGTCCTCGGCTTTCACCTGGTAGGACGGGATGTTCACGATCTTGCCGTTGACCTCGATGGCCTTGTGGCTGACGAGCTGGCGGGCCTCGGCGCGAGTCACCGCGAAACCCATGCGGTACACCACGTTGTCCAGGCGGCACTCGAGGATCTGCAACAGGGTCTGGCCGGTCGCGCCGGTGCGGCGGGCGGCTTCCTTGTAGTAGCGGCGGAACTGGCGTTCCAGCACGCCGTACATGCGGCGCAGCTTCTGCTTCTCGCGCAGCTGGATGCCGTAGTCGGACAGGCGGCCGCGCTTGGCGCCGTGCTGGCCGGGGGCGGATTCGATGCGGCACTTGCTCTCGAGCGGACGGACGCTGCTCTTCAGGAACAGGTCGGTGCCTTCACGGCGCGACAGCTTGCACTTGGGACCGAGATAACGAGCCATTCGTATAACCTCTTAAACGCGACGCTTCTTGGGGGGACGGCATCCGTTGTGCGGGATGGGCGTCACGTCCGAGATGTTCGCGATCTTGAAACCGATGTTATGCAGGGAGCGCACGGCGGACTCACGGCCGGGGCCGGGACCCTTCACCTGCACTTCCAGGTTCTTGACGCCGTATTCCTGGGCCGCGATGCCGGCCTTCTCCGCCGCCACCTGCGCCGCGAACGGGGTGGACTTGCGCGAGCCGCGGAAGCCGGAGCCGCCGGAGGTCGCCCAGCACAGCACGTTGCCCTGGCGGTCGGTGATGGTGATGATCGTGTTGTTGAACGAGGCATGCACGTGAGCGATGCCGTCCACCACGGTCTTCTTGCTGCGCTTGACGCGCGGAGCGGCCGCAGCGGCTCCCGTAGCGGGTGCGGCGGCGCCTTCGGCGGGGGCCGGGGCGGCGGGGCTCTGCGTGTTCTCGTCTGCCATGTGCTTGTCCTAGCTGTATATCGGGTTGCGTGGTTCGAAAATCAAGCCGGTGCCGACGGTTTCATCATCGGGCCCGCCTGCTTGCGGCGGCCCTTGCGGGTGCGGGCGTTGGTACGGGTACGCTGGCCGCGCACCGGCATGCCGCGGCGATGACGCAGGCCGCGGTAGCAGCCCAGGTCCATCAGACGCTTGATGCTCATGGACACTTCGCGGCGCAAGTCGCCTTCGACCGTGAAGCGGGCAACCTGTACGCGCAGGGCCTCCACTTCAGCGTCGGTCAGGTCCTTCACCTTGGTCTCCGGCTTCACGCCTGCCTCGGTGCAGATCCACTTGGCGCGGGTGCGACCCACGCCGAAGATGCTCTGCAGGCCGATGACGGCATGCTTGTTGGCCGGGATGTTGATACCTGCGATACGAGCCATCGTCTTTATCCTTCACTCACCCCGGCGGTAGAAGGGCCGGGGAAAACGGGTAATTTTGCCTGAAATCCCTAATCAAATCAATGCGTAACCAGTGCCTTAGCCCTGGCGCTGCTTGTGCCGGGCGTCGGTGCTGCAGATGACCCGCACCACGCCGCCACGCCGCACGATCTTGCAGTTGCGGCAGATCTTCTTCACCGAAGCACGTACTTTCATGACTCACTCCATCTCTGGCCCACCCCAAGGGGTGGCGCCGCAAAAAACCACTCGATTCAGCGTAGGCCGGAGGCCCCATAACCCTTCAGGTTGGCCTTGCGCAGCAGGCCCTCGTACTGGTGGGACATGGCATGGGCCTGCAACTGGGCCATGAAGTCCATCACCACCACCACGATGATCAGCAGGGAGGTGCCGCCGAAATAGAACGGCACGTTCCAGTTCACGATCAGGATCTCCGGCAGCAGGCACACCGCGGTCACATAGATCGCGCCCCACAGGGTCAGCTTGGTGAGCACGCTGTCGATGTAGGCGGCGGTCTGCTGGCCGGGGCGGATGCCGGGGATGAAGGCACCGGACTTCTTCAGGTTCTCGGCGGTCTCGCGCGAGTTGAACACCAGCGAGGTGTAGAAGAAGCAGAAGAACATGATCAGCATGCCGTAGACCACGGCGTACAGCAGCTGGCCGGGGGACATCACCGCCGCGAACTTCTGCAGGCCGTCGACGATGGCCTGGCCGAAGCCCGAGGAGGCATGGGCGCTGCTGAACCAGTTACCCAGGGTGGTGGGGAACAGGATGATCGAGGACGCGAAGATGGGCGGGATCACGCCCGACATGTTCATCTTCAGCGGCAGGTGGCTGGACTGGGCGGCGTACATGCGCCGGCCCTGCTGGCGCTTCGCGTAGTTCACGGTGATGCGGCGCTGGCCGCGCTCCACGAACACCACGAAGGCCGTCACGCCCAGCACCAGGGCCATGATCACGATGGCCATGAGTGGGTTCATCTGGCCGGTGCGCACCAGGTCCAGGGTGCCGCCGAAGGCGGCCGGCAGGCCGGCCACGATGCCGGCGAAGATCAGCATGGAGATACCGTTGCCCACGCCGCGCTCGGTGACCTGCTCGCCCAGCCACATCAGGAACATGGTGCCGGTGACCAGGCTCACGGTGGCGATGAGCAGGAAGCTCGGGCCGGGGTTGATGGCCACGCCCTGGTGCTCCAGCGCGATGGCGGCGCCCAGGGACTGGAACAGCGCCAGCGCCACGGTCGCGTAACGGGTGTAACGGGTGATGCGGCGCTGGCCGGAGGCGCCTTCCTTGCGCATCTGCTCCAGGCTCGGCACCACCACCGCCAGCATCTGCATGATGATGGAGGCGGAGATATAAGGCATCACGCCCAGGGCGAAGATCGAGAGGCGCTTCAAGGCGCCGCCCGAGAACATGTTGAACATGTCGAGGATGCCGCCGGTGTGCTGGCCGAACAGGCGCGACAGCGCGACCGGGTCCAGCCCCGGCACCGGGATGTGCGAACCCACGCGGAACACGAGCATGGCGCCCGCCAGGAACAGCAGGCGGCGGCGCAGATCGGTCAGCTTACCGATGTCGCCCAGGCCACCCAGCATGTTGCTGCTACGAGACACTGATTACTCCTCGACCTTGCCGCCGGCGGCTTCGATGGCCTTCTTGGCGCCCGCGGTGGCGTGCACGCCCTTCAGCATCACCTTCTTCTTCAGCTCACCGGAACCCACCACCTTCACCTTCTCGGCGTAGATGTTCACCAGGCCGGCGGCCTTGAGGGCCAGGATGTCGATCACGTCGGCTTCGACGCGGGCCAGCTGGTCCAGGCGCACTTCAGCGCGGGTCGGCTTCACATGCGAACGGAAACCCACCTTGGGCAGACGGCGCTGCAGCGGCATCTGGCCGCCTTCGAAGCCCACCTTGTGGTAGCCGCCCTTGCGCGCGTACTGGCCCTTGTGGCCCTTGCCGGAGGTCTTGCCGAGGCCGGAGCCCAGGCCGCGGCCGAGACGCTTCTTGGACGTCTTGCTGCCGACGGCGGGAGACAGGGTATTGAGACGCATCTTGCTCACTCCTCGACGCGCAGCATGTCGGAGATGCTCGCGATCATGCCGCGGTTCTCCGGGGTGTCCTGCACGGAAACGGTATGGTGCATCCGGCGCAGGCCGAGGCCGCGCACGGTGGCTTTATGACGCTCGAGGCGGCCGAAGTAGCTGCGCACCAGCGTCACCTTGATCTGCTTCTTGTCGGTCTTGGCCATGGCGTTAACCCTTGATCTCGTCGAGGGACTTGCCGCGCTTCGCCGCGATCTGGTGCGGGGAGCTCAGGTCAGTCAGGGCGTTCATGGTGGCGCGCACCACGTTGATGGGGTTGCGCGAACCGTGGCTCTTGGCCAGCACGTTCTTCACGCCCGCCACTTCCAGCACGGCGCGCATGGCGCCGCCGGCGATGATGCCGGTACCGTCGGAGGCCGGCTGCATGAACACGCGGGTGGCGCCGTGGTTGGCGCGCACCGCGTAGAACAGCGTGCCGTTGTTCAGGTGCACCTGCTTCAGGTTCTTGCGGGCCTGCTCCATGGCCTTGGACACGGCGTTGGGGACCTCGCGGGCCTTGCCGTAGCCGAAGCCGACCTTGCCGTTGCCGTCGCCCACCACCGTCAGCGCGGTGAAGCCGAACAGGCGGCCGCCCTTCACGGTCTTGGACACGCGGTTGACGGAGACCAGCTTCTCCTGCATCCCGTCGTTGGATTCCGGCAGATTGTCGAATTTAGCCATGTGTCACCTGTTAGAACTGCAGACCGTTCTCACGCGCGGCGTCGGCCAGAGCCTTGACGCGACCGTGATAACGGAAACCGGAGCGGTCGAACGCGACCGCAGTGATGCCGGCCTTCTTGGCCTTGTCGGCGATGGCCTTGCCGACCGCCTGCGCCGCGGCGACGTTGCCGCAATGCTTGAGACCCTTCTTGACCTCGGCTTCCAGGGTGGAGGCCGCGACCAGGACCTTGCCGCCCTCGGGGGCGATGATCTGCGCGTAGATGTGGCTCGGCGTGCGGTGCACGGTGAGCCGGAAGGCGCGCAGTTCCAGGATGTGGGCACGGGCGCGGCGGGCGCGGCGGAGCCGGGCCAGCTTCTTTTCCATCGGTTTCTTATCCATCGCTCGTACCTCTTACTTCTTCTTGGCTTCTTTCAGCACCACTCGTTCGTCCGAGTAGCGCACACCCTTGCCCTTGTAGGGCTCGGGCGGCCGGAAGCCGCGGATATCTGCGGCAACCTGGCCCACCTTCTGGCGGTCCAGGCCCTTCACGATCACTTCTGTCTGCGTCGGGGTCTCGATGGTGATGCCATCCGGGACCTTGTAGGCCACCGGGTGCGAGAACCCGAGGGTCAGGTTCAGGGTCTTGCCCTGGGCCTGCGCGCGGTAACCCACGCCGACCAATTCCAGCTTCTTCATGAAGCCGTCGGTCACGCCCTTCACGGCGTTGGCCAGCAACGCGCGGGTGGTGCCGGAGACCGCGTTGGCCTCCTGCGAGTCATCCTTGCACACCACCTGGAGCACGCCGTTCTCGTTCTTCACGGAGACGCCCGCGTGCAGCGGCAGGGTGTAGGCACCCTTGGACGCCTTGATGGTCACGCTGTGAGCCTCGATCTTGGCTTCGACGCCCTTCGGCAGCGTGATCGGTTTGTTTCCGATTCTGGACATGGTGTTTTCCTCGGATTCCGTTAGGCGACCACGCCGAGCACTTCACCGCCGTGTCCGGCAGCGCGTGCAGCGCGATCGCTCATCACGCCCTGCGACGTGGACACGATGGCCACGCCCAGGCCGCCCAGCACCTTAGGCAGCTGGTCCTTGCTCTTGTACACGCGCAGGCCGGGACGGCTCACGCGATCGAGGCGGTCGATGACCGGACGGCCTTCGTAGTATTTGAGGGTGATGTTCAACACCGGCTTGCCTTCCACGTCCTGGCTGGCGAAGTCCTCGATGTAACCCTCGTCCTTCAGGACGCGGGCGATCTCGGCTTTCACCTTGGATGCGGGCATGGCCACGTCCGTATGCCCGACCATCTGGGCATTGCGGATGCGGGTGAACATATCGGCGATGGGATCAGTCATGCTCATGGAGATCGATATCCCTATATCAATAAAGTGTTACCAGCTGGCCTTACGCAGGCCGGGGACGTCGCCACGCATGGTGGCTTCGCGGAGTTTGTTACGGGCCAGGCCGAACTTGCGGTAGTAACCGTGATCACGGCCGGTGAGCGCGCAGCGGTTGCGCTGGCGGCCCTTGGCGGAATCGCGCGGCAGGCTGGCGAGCTTGGCGACCGCCTCCTGGCGCTCCTCCTCGCTCACGTCCAGGTCGCGGATCGTGGTCTTCAGCGCAGCGCGCTTGGCGGCGTACTGCTTCGCCAGCTTGGTGCGCTTCAGTTCACGGTTAACCATCGAGGTCTTGGCCATCTGTATCTACCTTTAGTTACGGAACGGGAAGCGGAAGGCCTCGAGGAGGGCCCTGGCTTCTTCGTTGGTACGCGCCGTGGTGGTGATGGTGATGTCCATGCCGCGCAGCGCATCGATCTTGTCGTACTCGATCTCGGGGAAGATGATCTGTTCCTTCACGCCCATGCTGTAGTTGCCGCGCCCGTCGAAGGAGCGGCCGCTCACGCCGCGGAAGTCGCGCACGCGGGGCAGGGAGATGCTGATCAGGCGGTCCAGGAACTCGTACATCTGGCCGCGGCGCAGGGTCACCTTGCAGCCCACCGGATAGCCGTCACGGATCTTGAAGGTCGAGATCGACTTCTTCGCCTTCGTGATGATCGGCTTCTGGCCGGAGATCTTGGTCATGTCGGAGACCGCGTTCTCGATGACTTTCTTGTCCGCAGTCGTCTCACCCACGCCCATGTTGAGCGTGATCTTGGTGATGCGCGGGACCTGCATCGGGTTCGTATAGCCGAACTTCTCGGAGAGTTTCGGTACTACGGTCTTACGGTAATGTTCTTGCAGTCGGGCCATGACAGCAGTCCTCAGACGTCGACGACTTCGTTGTTCGATTTGAAGAAGCGGACCTTGCGGCCGTCTTCCAGCTTGCGCAACCCCACGCGGTCACCCTTCTTGGAGACCGGGTTAAAGAGCTGCACGTTGGAGATGTGGATCGACATCTCCTTCTCCACGATCCCGCCCGCCACGTTGGCGTTCGGGTTCGGGCGCTGGTGCTTCTTCACCATGTTCACGTTCTCGACGAGCACGCGGTCGTCATCCAGCACCTTGAGGACGGAGCCACGGCGGCCCTTGTCCTTGCCGGAGATGATCACCACTTCGTCGCCTTTCCTGATCTTGTTCATGTGTTCCTCTCCAGTGCCTTACAGCACTTCCGGAGCCAGCGAGATGATGCGCATGAACTGTTCATTGCGCAGCTCGCGGGTCACGGGTCCGAAGATACGGGTGCCGATCGGCTCCAGCTTGTTGGTCAGCAGCACGGCGGCGTTGGTGTCGAACTTGATGAGCGAGCCGTCAGGGCGGCGCACGCCGCTGCGGGTACGGACCACCACGGCGTCATACACCTCACCCTTCTTGACCTTGCCGCGCGGGATCGCGTCACCGATGCTAACCTTGATGACGTCACCGATGCGGGCATAGCGGCGCTTGGAGCCGCCCAGCACCTTGATGCATTTGAGGCTGCGAGCGCCGCTGTTATCGGCGGCTTCGAGCACTGTGCGCATCTGGATCATGACTGCCGTTCCTTAAAGTATTCGTTCGTTACTGGGCCGCGGAGGCCTGCGGGGCCGCGCGCTCGAGCACTTCCACCAGCTTCCACGACTTGTGGCGCGAGATGGGGCGGCACTGGGTGATGCTCACGATGTCACCCTCGTTGCAGGTGTTCTGCTCGTCGTGCGCCTTGATCTTGCTGCGGCGACGCAGGATCTTGCCGTAGGTATGGTGCGTGACCATGCGCTCGACGGAGACCGTGATGGTCTTGTCCATCTTGTTGCTGACCACCTTGCCGGTCAGCGTGCGGACGCTCTTCTGCTGCTCGCTCATCACTTGCCTGCCTTGACGCGCTCGTTGAGCACGGTCTTGATCTTCGCGATGTCCTTGCGCACGTTGTTGATCAGGTGGCCACGCGGCATCTGGCCGGCGGCATGCTGCATGCGCAGGTTGAACTGCTCCTTGCGCAGCGTCTCGACCTGTTCGCGCAGTTCCTTCTCGGACTTGCTGCGGATCTCTTTGATTTCCATCACATCACCTGCCGTTGCACGAAGGTGGTGGGGATGCCGAGCTTGGCCGCTGCCAGGCGGAACGCCTCGCGGGCCGTGGCTTCATCCACGCCTTCGATCTCATAAAGCATCGAGCCGGGCTGCACCTTGGCGACCCAGTACTCCACGTTGCCCTTGCCGTTGCCCATGCGGACTTCCAGCGGCTTCTTGGTCACCGGCACGTCCGGGAACACCCGGATCCACACCTTGCCACCGCGCTTCACGAAGCGGGTCATGGCGCGGCGCGCGGCCTCGATCTGGCGCGCAGTGATGCGGCCGCGATCGGTGGCCTTCAGGCCGTACTCGCCGAAGGCGACGCTGTTGCCGCTCTGAGCCAGGCCGCGGTTACGGCCTTTGTGCTGCTTGCGGAACTTGGTGCGCTTGGGCTGCAACATGGTCCTCTACTCCTAATCTCAGTTGGCCGCGGCTTGGGGCGAAGCGCCCTTCTCGCCGGCGGCGGCATCCTTGGAAACGTGCATGTCAGCCGCATCCAGGATCTCGCCCTTGAAGATCCAGACCTTCACGCCGATCTGGCCATAGGTGGTGGAAGCCTCGGCGAAGCCGTAGTCGATGTCCGCGCGCAGGGTGTGCAGGGGCACGCGGCCCTCGCGGTACTGCTCGCTGCGGGCGATCTCGGAACCGTTCAGGCGGCCCGACACGCGCACCTTGATACCAAGAGCGCCGAGACGCATGGTGTTCTGCACGGCGCGCTTCATGGCGCGGCGGAACATGATGCGGCGCTCCAGCTGCTGCGCGATGCTCTCGGCCACCAGGTAGGCGTCGAGCTCCGGCTTGCGGATTTCTTCCACGCCGATGTCCACTTCCACGCCGGGCATCATCTTGCTCAGCTGCTTGCGCAGCGCGTCGATGTCCTCGCCCTTCTTGCCGATCACTACGCCCGGACGGGCGGTGTGGATCGTGATGAAGGCCTTCTTGGCCGGGCGCTTGATCTCGATGCGGCTCACCGAGGCCTGGGCCAGCTTCTTCTTCAGGAACTCGCGCACGCGCAGGTCGCTCAGCAAGTTGGTCGCGTAAGCGCGCTTGCTGGCGAACCACTTGGAGTTCCAGTCCGAGGCGATGCCCAGACGGATACCGGTAGGATTTACTTTCTGACCCATGTGTCGGTCCTTATTCGTCGGCCACGGTCACAGTGATGTGACTCGTGCGCTTCAAGATACGGGCACCGCGGCCCTTGGCGCGCGCCATCCAGCGCTTCATGTGCGGACCTTCGTCCACGAAGATGGTCTTGACCTTCAGCTCGTCCACGTCCGCGCCGTTGTTGTGCTCGGCGTTGGCGATGGCGGACTCCAGCACCTTCAGCACCAGCTTGGCGCCATGCTTGGGGCTGAACTCCAGGGTCTTCAGCGCCTCACCCACGCTCTTGCCGCGGACCTGGTCGGCGACCAGGCGGCACTTCTGCGAGGAGATGCGGGCGTAACGATGTTTGGCGGATACCTGCATGGTTCTATCCTCAGGCCTTCGCTTCGGTCTCGGCGGTCTTGCGCGCGCCGTGGCCTTTGAAGATACGGGTGGGGGCGAACTCGCCCAGCTTGTGGCCCACCATGTTCTCGCTCAGCAGCACCGGCACGTGCTGACGGCCGTTGTGCACGGCGATGGTCAGGCCCACCATCTCGGGGGTGACCATCGAGCGGCGCGACCAGGTCTTGATCGGGCGCTTGTTGTTGCTGCTCACCGCCGCCGTGACCTTCTTGGCCAGGTGCGGGTCGATGAACGGGCCTTTGCGGATGGAACGTGGCATCTCTCTAACCTCTCATCACTTCGCGTTGCGGCGGCGCACGATCATGCCGTCGGTGCGCTTGTTGCCGCGCGTCTTGTAACCCTTGGTCGGCTGGCCCCATGGCGTCACCGGGTGGCGGCCGCCCGAGGTCTTGCCTTCGCCACCGCCGTGCGGATGGTCGATGGGGTTCATCACCACGCCGCGCACGGACGGGCGGATGCCCTTCCAGCGGCGCGCGCCTGCCTTGCCGTACTGGCGCAGGTTGTGTTCGTCGAAGCCGACCTCGCCGATGGTGGCGCGGCAGTCGATGTGAACCTTGCGCATCTCGCCAGAGCGCAGACGCAGCGTGCAGTAAGCGCCCTCACGGGCCACCACCTGCACCGAGGCGCCGGCGCTGCGCGCCATCTGCGCGCCCTTGCCGGGCTGCAGCT
>DASXYJ010000025.1:0-3610 GCA_036502565.1 Gammaproteobacteria bacterium | reverse complement strand
CCCAGGTCATGAGTTCAGGGATGCCCAAGTCTCGGATAACAAGGCTGGCCGGTGTGTTGGTCGCAGCATCGTTAGCCCTGTGCGGCTGCCGCGGCCCCCTGTCGCCCGATTACGGCCCGCGCGAGGGCAAGTTCCCCGCCTGCCAGTCCAACCAGGACTGCGTCTCCAGCCAGGAGACGGATCCGAAGCTCTACATCGCGCCGCTGCGCTACCAGCCCAGCCACAACGATGCCCAGGCGGATCGCGATCAGGCCCACGCGGACCTGATCGCCGCCATCAACGCCGCCGGCACCGCGCGCGTCGTGTCCAACCACCGGCACTACGTGCGTGTCGAGTATCCCGCCTCCACCCAGGACCAGCGCAAGACTGATTATTACTACCAGCCCGACCAGGCGGTGGACGAGGCGCAGTTCTACCTCTCGCCCAACAACTACAGCATCGACATGTACTCCGTGGGCAAGCTGGGGCTGATGGAGAACGGCGCCAGCCGCGAACGGCTGGAACGGATACGCGCCTACTTCGACAAGCTGCAGCAGCTCCACTCCCGCAACTAGATCTACGGCACAAAAAAAGAAGGCCGGTCTCATGACCGGCCTTCTGCTTTCCGCTTGTGGGATCGCTCAGTGCTGGGGAGCCGCGGCGCTCACGGAGGCGGGGGCAGAGGAAGCGGCCTCGGCGGTGGTGATCTTGGCCGAGTCGCGCAGCTGCTTCAGGTAGTCGTCCACGGTCTTGCGCTGCATGTCGTTGGCCAGCTGCTCGCGCATCTGCTCCATGCCCGGCGGGGCCTGGTCGCGCACGTCCTCGAGCTGGATCACGTGCCAGCCGTACTGGGTCTGCACCGGTTCCTTGGTGTACTCGCCCTTCTTCAGCTTGGAGAGGGCGGTGGCGAACTCCGGCACCATGGTGCTGCCGGAGAACCAGTCACCCAGCTCGCCACCGTTCTGGGCGCTGCCCGGATCCATGGAGAACTTCTTCGCCAAGGCCGCGAAGTTACCGCCCTTGTTGAGCTGGGCGATGATGTCGTCGGCCTGGGCCTTGTCCTTCACCAGGATGTGGCGTGCCTTGTACTGGTGCGGGTCCATGGCCTTGACCTTGGCGTCGTAGGCGGCCTTGAGGTCGGCATCGCTGGGCTGGTGCTTCTTGAGGTAAGCCTCCATCAGGTTCTGGGCCAGGATGCTGTTGGAACTGAGCTGCATCTCGGCGGCAACCTCCGGCTGCTTGTCCACGCCGTCCTTGCGGGCCTGCTGGGCCAGGAGCTCCATGTTCACCATGGTCTTGACCAGGCTGGCCTTCTGCACCGGGGTGAGCTGCGGGAGCTGGCCCTGGGCCTGCTCGCGCACGAAGGAATCCAGCATGCCCTGGGTGATGGGGGTGCCGTTCACGGTGGCGAGCACCGCGCCGTCGCCGGAGCCGCCGCCGGCCTGCTTGTTGCAGGCGGCGAGGCCGAAGCCCAGCAACGCGATGAGGAGGAATCGGGAGGCGATACGCATGGTCTTTCCTTGGGTTGGATTGTCAGGTGTCAATTGATCTCTTCCGGAGTGAAGGCAGTGATGCTGAGGGCGTGGATGTCGGTCTGCATGAGCTCGCCGAGCGCCGCATACACCATGCGGTGGCGCTCGATGCGGTTGTGGTCGGCGAACTCCTTGGACACCACTCGCACCGTGAAGTGCCCGCGGCCATCGCGCGCGCCGGCGTGGCCGGCATGCTTGGCGCTGTCGTCCAGCACGCTGAGTTCCAGCGGCGCGAAGCGCTGCTGCAGCTTGTCGCGGATGGCGGTGCTGCGGTCCATCAAGGCAAGGTCTTGCGGAAGGGTTTCACGACGACCTGCTTGAACACGCCGGCGCCCACGTAGGGGTCGCCGTCGGCCCAAGCCTTGGCTTCGTCGAGAGACTTGAAATCAGCGACGATGAGGCTGCCGGTGAAGCCGGCCGGACCCGGGTCCTCGGCGTCCAGCGCCGGGAACGGACCCGCCAGCAGCAGGCGACCCTCGCGCTTCAGCGCGTTGAGCCTGTCCACGTGGGCCGGGCGCACGCTCAGGCGCTTCTGCAGGGAATCGGCCACGTCCTCACACATGATCGCGTACCACATCAGTCCTTCTCCTCGCGGGGCATATGGCGTGCCAGGTAGACGCTCTGCAGCACGGCGAACGCCAGCAACAGGCCGGTGGAACCCCAGACCTTGAACTTCACCCACTCATCGGTACTGAAGTTATAGATGACGTAGACGTTGAGGGAGCCCAGGAACAGGAAGAAGCCGCCCCACATGAGGTTGAGGCGCGACCAGACCATCTCCGGCAGCTTGACGCTCTCTTCCATGGCTAGGCGGATGAAGGACTTCTTGCCCAGGAACTGGCTGGCCAGGATCCACAGGCCCAGGAACCACTCGATGATGGAGAACTTCCACTTCAGGAACACCGGGTCGCGGAAGAACAGGGTGAGGCCGCCGAGGAACAGCGCCAACACCATGGTGATCAGCAATATCGGTTTGACCTTGCGGGTGCGGAACCAGGAGACGGCCACCGCCACCACGCTGCCCACCATGATCACGCCGGTGGCGACGTAGATGCCTTTCCAGAGATAGCTCAGGAAGAACGCGGCGAGCAGCAGGATTTCGAGGAGGGAGGACATATTTCCGGGCCGGGACGGCAGAGGCGGGCTATGATAACCCAACCCGCCAAAACGGGCGTCCGCCGCCCCCGTCTTATGAGCCAGTATTTCGTCGTCCATCCGGTCAACCCGCAGAAGCGGCTCATCCATCAGGCCGCAGAATTACTCAGGGCCGGAGCCGTGGTCGTGTATCCCACGGACTCCTGTTACGCCCTGGGCTGCCGCTTGGGGGACAAAGACGCCATGGAACGCATCCGCTACATCCGGCGGGCTGACAAGGACCACAACTTCACGCTGATGTGCCGGGACCTGTCGGAGATCGCTACCTACGCCAAGGTGGACAACCCGACCTTCCGCCTGCTGAAGGCTTTCACGCCCGGCCCCTACACCTTCATCCTGGAGGCCACCCGCGAGGTGCCGCGGCGGCTTCAGCACCCCAAGCGCAAGACCATCGGCATCCGCGTGCCGGAGCATCCGGTGCCGCAGGCGCTCCTGGCGGAACTGGGTGAGCCCATCATGAGTTCCACCCTGATCCTTCCCGGTGACGACGGTCCGCTCACGGACCCGGAGGAGATGCGCGCGCGGCTGGAGCACGAGGTGGAACTGGTGATGGACGGCGGTCCCTGCGGTTTCGAGGCCACCACGGTGGTGGACCTGACCGGCGACGAACCGCGCTTGCTTCGTACCGGAAGAGGGGACCCGAAGCCCTTCGGCGGCTGACCCGCCTGTATAATGCGCGGATGCCGGAATTCAGCCTGGTCCAGAAGATCCTCCTGTACGGAATCCCGCTCCTGTTCGCCATCACGGTGCACGAGGTGGCGCACGGCTGGGTGGCCAATAAGCTCGGGGACCCCACCGCGCGGATGCTGGGCCGGCTCACCCTCAACCCCATCAAGCACATCGACCCGGTCGGCACCCTGCTGATCCCGGCGCTGCTGCTACTCCTGCACAGCCCCTTCCTGTTCGGCTGGGCCAAGCCCGTGCCGATCACGCCCCAGAACTTC
>DASXYJ010000024.1:0-3871 GCA_036502565.1 Gammaproteobacteria bacterium | reverse complement strand
CACCCTGCTCGGACTGCAGGTGCTCTTCTACGGAGCCGCCTTGCTTGGCTATCTGACCCGGCACGCGGCCCGGAAACTTTTCTTCCTCAACATCCCTTACGCGTTCTGCCTGCTGAACTGGGCCACGGTGATGGCCCTGGTGCATCTGCTGAACGGCCGGCAACGGGTGACCTGGGAACGGACCGCAGGCTAGAGCCCGCAACACGACAAGGAGGTCCGATATGTGCGGAATAGTGGGAGCTGTGGCGGGACGTGACATCGTCCCCATGCTCATCGAAGGCCTGCAAAGGCTGGAATATCGCGGCTATGACTCCGCGGGCATCGCCGTGGTGAACGGCAGCATCAAACGTGTGCGCAGCGTGGGCCGCGTGGCGGAGATGCAGGGCAAGGCGCATTCCGAGCAGCTCACCGGCATCACCGGCATCGGCCATACCCGCTGGGCCACCCATGGCGGCGTCACGGAGCCTAATGCCCATCCGCACGTGTCCCGCGACGAGATCGCGGTGGTGCACAACGGCATCATCGAGAACCACGAGGAGCAGCGTGAGCACCTCAAGGCCTTGGGGTATGTCTTCGAATCCCAGACCGATACCGAAGTCATCGCGCACCTGATCCACCACCACCTGCAGACTCAGGGCGACCTGTTCAAGGCCACCCAGGCAGCGGTGAAGGAACTCTCCGGCGCCTACGCCATCGGCGTGCTGTCCCTGAAGAGCCCCGATCTCATCGTCGGCGCCCGCATGGGCTGCCCGCTGCTGGTGGGCCTGGGGGAGGGGGAGAACTTCCTCGCTTCCGACGTCTCCGCGGTGCTCTCCGCCACCCGCAAGGTCATGTACCTCGAAGATGGCGACGTGGTGGAGCTGCGCGGCCAGCGCGTCACCGCCGTGGACAGCGAAGGCCAGCCGATCCAGCGCAAGACCCGTATCAGCGATGTATCCCTGGAATCCCTGGAACTGGGTTCGCACCAGCACTTCATGCAGAAGGAGATCCACGAGCAGCCGTTGGCGCTCGCGGATACCCTGCGTCCCTTCCTGGAACAGGAGTTCTCACCCCGGGTGTTCGGCCTGAACGCCGAGGAGAGTTTCGCCGCCACCGACTCCATCCTGATCCTGGCCGCGGGCACCAGCTACTACGCCGGCCTCACAGCTAAGTACTGGCTCGAGAGCATCGCCGGCATCCCCACCACCGTGGAGATCGCCAGCGAATACCGCTATCGCCGCTCGGTCCCCAACTGCGGCCAGATGATCGTCACCATCTCCCAGTCCGGCGAGACCCTCGACACCCTGGAGGCGCTCAAGCACGCGCGCCACCTGGGCCACAACAAGACCCTCTCCATCTGCAACGTGCCGGAGAGCGCCATCCCCCGCAGCTCGGAGCTGGTGTTCTATACCCGTGCCGGTGCCGAGATCGGCGTCGCCTCCACCAAGGCCTTCACCACCCAGCTGGTGGCCCTGTTCGGCCTCACGGTCACGCTCGCCAAGCTGTTCGGCCGCGTCAGTGAGGCGCAGGAACAGGAGTTCATCGCGAATCTGCGTCAGCTTCCGGAGAGCGCGCAGCATGCGCTCAACCTGGAGGCCCAGATCAAGGGTTGGGCCAGCGTCTTCGCCGGACGCCAACACGCCTTGTTCCTCGGAAGAGGGGTGCATTACCCCATCGCCCTGGAAGGCGCCTTGAAGCTCAAGGAGATCTCCTACATCCATGCCGAAGCCTACCCGGCGGGCGAGCTCAAGCACGGCCCCCTGGCGCTGGTGGACAAGGACATGCCGGTGGTGGTCATCGCCCCCAACGACTCCCTGCTGGAGAAGGTGAAGTCCAACATGCAGGAGGTGCGCGCCCGCGGCGGCGAGCTCTTCGTGTTCACCGACCAGGACAGCAGCTTCACCGCCAGCGAAGGCGTGCACGTGATCCGCACTCCACGCCATGCCGGCGTGCTGTCGCCCATCGTGCATGCGCTGCCGGTGCAGCTCCTGGCCTACCACTCGGCCCTGGCTCGCGGCACCGATGTGGACAAGCCCCGCAACCTCGCCAAATCCGTCACCGTCGAATGATCTGAAGGAAACGAGTCTCATGGAAGAGAACCTGAATTTCCCCATCCCCCAGCCGCTCACACACCTGCCGTTCTCCCAGCGCAGCTTGCCGGCCGAATCCGACGAGCGTCCCTGGGGAAGCTGGACCCTGCTGTATGAAGCCGAGGGCATCAAGGTGAAGCTCATCGAGGTGAGCCCCGGCCATCGTCTCAGCCTGCAGTACCACCATCACCGTAGCGAACATTGGACCTGCATCGCCGGCCGCGCCAGCGCCCAGATCGGCGACGACGTGATCGAGATGGAGCCGCGCGGCAGCGTGGAGATCCCCCTCGGCATGCTGCACCGCCTCAGCAACCTGGGTTCTGAGCCGGTGCGGATCGTCGAGGTCCAGCGCGGCCGCATCCTGCGTGAAGACGACATCGTGCGGGTGGAAGACGACTACCACCGCACCCGGGCCTGAACCTGACCTGATCCCATGCCCGCGGCATCCGCCGGCGGGCCATACATGGAGGTGATTCAAATGAAATGCCTAGTGACCGGCGGAGCCGGCTTCATCGGTTCCCATCTGACCCGCGGCCTGCTGCACCGGGGCCACGACGTATGGGTGCTGGATAACCTGTCCACCGGCAAGCGCGAGAACATCGAGAGCCTGCCCATCGAGTTCATCGAGGGCGACGTGCGCGACCGCGAGCAGGTGCGCGCGGCAGTGAAGGGCGTCGATTACGTGTTCCACCTCGCGGCGCTGGCCTCCGTGGGGCGTTCCCTGAAGGATCCGCTGGCCACCCATTCCACCAACGAGACCGGCACCCTCACGGTGCTGGATGCCGCCCACAAGGCCGGCGTGAAGCGCCTGGTGTATGCAGCCTCTTCCTCGGCCTACGGCAACGCCGTGGCGCTGCCGAAGCGTGAGGACGCCAAGCCGGCGCCGGCTTCGCCCTACGCCGTGTCCAAGCTCACCGGCGAGTACTACTGCAAGGTATACAACGATACCTTCGGCCTGGAGACCGCCTGCGTGCGTTACTTCAACGTGTTCGGCCCGCGCCAGGACCCGAACTCCGAGTACGCGGCGGTGATCCCGCGCTTCATCGACGCGGCCTTGAACGGGGGCTCGCCGGTGATCTTCGGCGACGGCAGCCAGTCCCGTGACTTCACCTTCGTCACCAACGCGGTGGATGCGACCATCGCCGCCGCCACCGCCCCCAGGGCGGCGGGCGAGGTGATCAACGCGGCTTGTGGCGAGCGCCGCAGCCTGCTCCAGCTCATCGACATGCTTGAGGACCTGCTGGGTGACCGCATCACGCCGCAGTTCGAGGCGGCGCGCGCTGGTGACGTGCTGCACTCCCAGGCCGGCATCGAGAAGGCCCAGGATCTCCTGAGCTATGAACCGCAAGTGGCCTTCAAGGAAGGCCTCAAGGAGACCGTGGACTGGTACCGCAAGTGCCTGGCATTGGAACATTACCAGGCCCGCGCCTTGCACCTGAGCCAGGATCTCGCAACCCAGCCCTGAAGCATCCGCGCGAGCGGGTCAAAACAAGAAGGCTTCCAGCCCTCCAGCCGCCAACAGAGGCGGCTGGAGGACGGAAGCCTTTTTCATTTCCGGATCACTGGGCCTTGATCATGGCGTTGCTGACGGTGCCGCCCAGGCTGTTGATGGCCACGGAGGCTTGCAGCGGCGTGGAGGGAGCGGTGCTGCTGATGTAGAACACCGTGCCGTTCTTGTAATAGTTCACCACCCCCGCGCCCACGGCGATGCGGAACACATCCCCGGAGACGAAGGTGGTGCCGGACTTGTACAGGCCTTTCTCGCGTACTTCCACGTTGCCCGACTGTAAGCGGATAGCGTA
>DASXYJ010000023.1:0-10147 GCA_036502565.1 Gammaproteobacteria bacterium | reverse complement strand
GCCCGCCAGGACCGCCGTGACGACATGAGCGGCGAGAAGATCCTGCCGGTGCTGGTGCATGGCGACGCCGCCTTCGCCGGCCAGGGCGTGGGCATGGAGACGCTGCAGTTCTCCCAGACCCGCGGCTTCTGCACCGGCGGCACCTTCCACGTGGTGCTCAACAACCAGGTCGGCTTCACCATCAGTGACCCGCGCGACTCGCGCTCCACTCTGTACTGCACCGACCTCGCCAAGATGCTCGAGGCGCCGGTGTTCCACGTGAACGGCGACGACCCGGAAGCGGTGATCTTCGTCACGCGCCTGGCGCTCGACTACCGCCAGACCTTCCACAAGGACGTGTTCATCGACCTGGTGTGCTACCGGCGCCACGGCCATAACGAGGCCGACGAGCCGTCCGCCACCCAGCCGGTGATGTACCAGCACATCAAGAGCCATGCCACCACCCGCGCGCTCTACGCCGAGGCGCTGGCGCAGCAGGGCGTGATCGGCGCGCAGACCGCCGCCGAGTTCACCGAGCAATACCGCAAGGACCTGGACGCCGGCAAGCCGGTAGCGCCGGGCATCACGCCCTACGTGGCCAACGAGTTCAGCGTCGACTGGTCGCGCTTCCAGAAGCACAACTCCGGCGCGGACACCGACACCCGGCTCGACAAGAAGAAGATGCAGCCGCTGATGCAGGCCATGGACGCGGTCCCCGCGGACGTGGAGCTGCATCCTCGCGTCGCCAAGATCTACGACGACCGCCGCAAGATGGCGGCGGGCGAGCTGCCCATGGACTGGGGTTTCGCCGAGACCCTGGCTTACGCCAGCCTGGTCACCGGCGGCGTCTCGGTGCGCCTCACCGGCCAGGACAGCGGCCGCGGCACCTTCTTCCACCGCCACGCTGTGCTGCACAACCAGAAGGACCGCAGCACCTGGGTCCCCTTGCAGCACATCGCGCCGGGCCAGAAGCGCTTCACGGTGGTGGACTCGCTGCTCTCGGAAGAGGCGGTGATGGGTTTCGAATACGGCTACAGCACCGCGGACCCGGATGCGCTGGTGATCTGGGAAGGCCAGTTCGGCGACTTCGCCAACGGCGCCCAGGTGGTCATCGACCAGTTCATGGCCGCGGGCGAGGCCAAGTGGGGGCGCATGTGCGGCCTCACCCTGTTCCTGCCCCATGGCTATGAGGGCCAGGGCCCCGAGCACTCCTCGGCGCGCCTGGAGCGCTACCTGCAGCTCTGCGCCGAGCAGAACATGCAGGTGGTGGTGCCTTCCAACCCGGCGCAGATGTTCCACATGATCCGCCGCCAGGCGCTCCGGCCGTTCCGCAAGCCGCTGGTGGTGCTGACGCCCAAGAGCCTGCTGCGTCACAAGCTCTCGGTGTCCGCGCTCTCCGACTTGAGCGACGGCAGGTTCCAACTGTTGATCCCGGAAGTGGAGGACATCAAGGCCGCCAAGGTGCAGCGCGTGGTGTTCTGCTCCGGCAAGGTCTACTACGACCTGGTCGAGGCGCGCCGCGCCGCCGGCGTGGACGATGTCGCGCTGGTCCGCATCGAACAGTTGTATCCCTTCCCGCAGGCCGAGTACGCCGAGGTCATCGCTTCCTATCCGAACGCGAGCGACATCGTGTGGTGCCAGGAGGAACCCGGCAACCAGGGTGCCTGGTACCAGATACGCCATCGCCTGCAGGAACCGCTCAAGCAGAAGCACACCTTGAGCTACGCCGGGCGCGCGCCGTCCGCGTCCACCGCCGCCGGCTACATGCAGCTGCACCTGCAGCAGCAGAAGGCCCTGATCCAGGATGCCCTCGGCACGGCCGAAGCCAAGCAGGGCGCCGCTGCCAAAGACAAGACCAAGCCTAATAAAGTCTTAACGGAGAAGGCATGAGCATCGAAGTCAAAGTCCCGCAACTGCCTGAGTCCGTGCAGGACGCGACCCTGGTCAGCTGGCACAAGAAGGCCGGCGACACCGTCACCCGCGACGAGAACCTGGTGGACATCGAGACCGACAAGGTGGTGCTCGAGGTGCCGGCCCCCGTATCCGGCGTGCTGAAGGAGATCCGCGTCAAGGATGGCACCACCGTCGGCGCGGGCCAGGTGCTCGCCATCCTGGAAGAGGGGGCCGGCGCTGCCGCCGCGCCCCAGCCCAAGGCCGCGCCCGCTCCGGCAGTTGCCGCGGCGCCGGCCCCCGCAACCGCTGCTGTGCAGAGCGCACCGGCCGGCGGCGACATGCCGCTCAGCCCCTCGGTGCGGCGCCTCGTCGAAGAGAACAAGCTCGACCCCTCGCAGATCAAGGGCAGCGCCCGCGACGGCCGCCTCACCAAGGGCGACGTGCTCGACTACATGACCAACCGTGGCAGCGCGCAGCCGGCTTCCGCGCCGGCTGCTTCCGCCGCGCCCGCCGCGCGCGCTCCGGTCCGTTCCGGCGCCCGCGAGGATCGCCGCGTCCCCATGACGCGCATGCGTGCCCGCATCGCCGAGCGCCTGACGCAATCCCAGACCAACACCGTGATGCTCACCTCCTTCAACGAGGTGGACCTGTCCCAGGTCATGGCCCTGCGCGCCAAGTACAAGGACAAGTTCGAGAAGGAGCACGGCGTGAAGCTGGGCTTCATGTCCTTCTTCGTCAAGGCCGCGGTGGAAGCCCTCAAGAAATACCCGGTGGTGAACGCTTCCGTGGAAGGCAACGACATCATCTATCACGACTACTGGGACGTCAGTGTCGCCGTCTCCACACCCAAGGGCCTGGTGACCCCGGTGCTGCGCGATGCGGACCAGATGAGCTTCGCCGACATCGAGAAGACCCTCGGCGACATGGCGGCCCGCGCCCGTGACGGCAAGATCAGCATCGAAGAGCTGACCGGCGGCACCTTCACCATCACCAACGGCGGCGTGTTCGGTTCCCTCATGTCCACGCCCATCATCAACCCGCCCCAGAGCGCCATCCTCGGCATGCATGCCACCAAGGATCGCGCCGTGGTGGTGGACGGGCAGGTGGTGGCGCGCCCCATGATGTACATCGCGCTCACCTACGATCACCGCGTCATCGACGGCAAGGAAGCGGTGCTCACCCTGGTTTCGATCAAGGAATCCCTCGAGGATCCGGCACGCTTGGTCCTGGGAATCTGATCCCCATATCACTGTGTTAGAGGACGGCCCCCTTGAAAAATCCATCCTGGATTTTTCATGCATCAGGCGGCCCGTTCGCCTCTAGAAGACAAAGGAAAACGCCATGAGCCAGAGTTTCGATGTGGTCGTGATCGGCGGCGGTCCCGCCGGCTACGTGGCCGCCATCCGCGCCGCCCAGAACGGCCTCAAGACCGCCTGCGTGGACAACTGGAAGAACCCGGACGGTAAGCACGCCTTCGGCGGCACCTGCCTCAACGCCGGCTGCATCCCCTCCAAGGCGCTGCTCGAGTCCTCGGAGATGTACCACAAGGCCACCCACGAGTTCGCGTCCCACGGCGTGAAGGTGGGCACGGTGAGCATGGACATCGGCGCCATGCAGGCGCGCAAGGGCAAGATCACCTCCAGCCTCACCAGCGGCATCGCTCAGCTCTTCAAGTCCAACAACGTCACGGGCATCCGCGGCACCGGCCGCCTGCTCAAGGGCAACAAGGTCGAAGTCACCGACTTCGATGACCCGAAGAAGAAGGAAGTCATCGAGGCCAAGACCGTGGTGCTGGCGGCGGGCTCCGAGCCCGTGGAGCTCAAGATCGCGGCCTTCGACCGCAAGGACATCGTGGATTCCTGGGGCGCGCTGGACTTCACCGAGGTGCCGAAGCGCCTGGGCGTGATCGGCGGCGGCGTCATCGGCCTCGAACTCGGCAGCGTGTGGCAGCGCCTCGGCGCCCAGGTCACCATCCTCGAAGCCATGGACAGCTTCCTGTTCATGGCCGACCAGCAGGTGGCCAAGGACGCGGAGCGCCAGTTCCGCAAGCAGGGCCTCGACATCCGTCTCGGCGCCAAGGTCAGCGGCGCGGAGAAGGGCAAGACCGGCATCAGCGTCAGCTATGACGACAAGGACGTCAAGCAGAAGATCGAGGTGGATAAGCTCATCGTCGCGGTGGGCCGCCGACCGGCCACCAAGGGCCTGCTCGACGACGGCACCGGCGTGCAGTTGGACGAGCGCGGCTTCATCAAGGTGGACCACGAGTGCCGCACCGGCGTGCCCAACGTATGGGCCATCGGTGACTGCGTGCGCGGCCCGATGCTGGCGCACAAGGGTTCCGAGGAAGGCGTCATGGTCGCGGACCTCATCGCCGGGAAGGTCTCGGAGATGAATTACGACGTGATCCCCTCGGTCATCTACACCTGGCCCGAGATCGCCTGGGTCGGCAAGACCGAAGAGGAACTGAAGAAGAAGGGCACCCGTTACAAGACCGGTACCTTCCCCTTCGCCGCCAACGGCCGCGCCAAGGCCATGGAAGCGGCCTCCGGCATGGTCAAGATGCTGGCCCACGCCGACACCGACGAGATCCTGGGTGTGCACATCGTGGGTCCCATGGCTTCCGAGATGATCTCGGAAGCGGTGGTGGCCATGGAGTTCCGTGCCAGTGCCGAAGACCTGCAGCGCACCATCCATGCGCATCCGACCCTGTCGGAAGCCATGCATGAAGCCTCTCTGTCGGTGGACAAGCACGCGATCCACGCCATAAATAAGTGAGACCTGTCACACTTGTGACAAGAAGGCGCCGCGAGGCGCCTTCTTTTTGTTGATTGAGGATTTAGGCGGGAGTAGGGTGCCTGCATGGGGAGACCGCTCGCATATATCGCAGGTCTGCTGCTTTGCGCGTCCGTCTGCGAGGCGGCGCCCATGCCTGTCCCCTCTCATGCGGTGGTCTTCATCTATCACCGCTTCGGTGACGACCGTTATCCCAGCACCGACATCAAGACCGAGCAGTTCCAGGCGCAGCTGGATTGGCTGGCCTCCAACGGCTATGAGGTCTGGCCGTTGCCGAAGATCGTCCAGTACCTGAAGGACGGCAAGGACATCCCGGACCACGTGGTGGCCATCACCATCGACGACGCCTTCCAGTCCTTCTATGACAACGCCTATCCGCTGTTGAAGGCCCATGACTGGCCTTTCACCCTCTTCGTCGCCACCGATAGCGTGGATGCCAAGCAGGCGGATTTTATGACCTGGGACGAACTGCGGGAAGTGGCGGTCCACGGCGGGACCCTCGCCGACCACACCGCCGACCACGGGCATCTGCCGTTCCGCCTCAAGGGTGAATCGGACCTGCATTGGGCGGATCGCATCCGCGCCGACATCGGCAAGGGCCAGTCGCGCCTGGAGGCGGAGATCGGCAAGGGCAACAACACCGATCCCAAGATATTCGCCTATCCCTATGGCGAGTTCACCGATGAGCTGGTGAAACTGGTGGATGGCTTAGGCTACGTGGCCTTCGGCCAGCAGGCGGGCGTGCTGTCATCGCCCCTGGACCCGCGCGCGCTGCCGCGCTTCCCCATCAACGAGCACTATGCGGACGTGGCGAGCTTCGCGCTCAAGGCCGCGGCGCTGCCCATGCCGCTCAAGTCCGTGACGCCCTGGGATCCGCAGATCAGGGCGGCGAACCCGCCGAAGCTCGAGCTGGAACTGGAGCCGGGGGCGATACCCGCCGGTACGCTGCACTGCTACGAGAACGGGCCGGAGATGGAACTGCAGTGGCAGGATGATGCCAAGACCCGCTTCACCATCCAGGCGAGCAAAGCCATGCAGGCCGGGCGTGACCGCTACAACTGCACCGCCTATGTACGCGGCCGCTATCGCTGGTATAGCCATATGTGGCTATTAGCACCGAGCGCTGAGTAAAGAGCCTTCTTAAAGCTACTGTGCCCCGCGCTTGACGCTGCTTTGGCTCGCGACGCTTTGAGAGCCCCTTCGAGGGGGGATCTACTAATTGTTGAGGTCGAGAGTGAGCGAGCTGAGCTTGTCCAGCTCATCGCTGCGCAGCATGGAACGGATGTCGTTCACGTAGATGTCGCCGGCGGCGGAGTAACGATCCAGGGCGCCGGCCAGCTGGAAGGGGTCCAGGGGCTTGCCGGCGGAGCGCATCTCGCCGCGCAGGTCCCGGAAGTCGGTATAGGCGAAGCCGATGTTGATGTTGTGCAGGTAGGCCCGCACCGAGGTCTCCACGTCCGGATAGATGCGCACCATGTGGGTGGCGTCGCCACGCCGGTTCAAGGGCACCGAGCCCGCATCCTCGTCCCAGGTCCAGATGCCGAACAGGTTGTTGGACTCCAGCGCGAAGCGCGAAGTGCCCCAGCCGCTCTCCTGGGCCGCCTGGGCCAGCACCAGCGTCACCGGCACCACGTCCACGCGCCGGAGCAGGGTGTCGCGGGTGTTGGGGTCGTTCAGATCTCCGTCCACCCGGTAGCGGTCCGCGATGCGCGACAGTTCGCGTCCAGCGTCGCTGTGCGGGTCCACGCTGCCCAGGCCGAACTGCTGCAGCAGGAACACCCGCTCGTTCCAGATGCGGGAGTTCTCCGCCAGCACGATGGGCAGCAGCGCGCGGTAGAACACCGTCTTCTTCTCGTCCGGGTCCAGGGTGTCGAGGCCGTAGGGCAGGTTCTGCACCGCGTAGGGTGGCACCGTGTCGGTGGGCGGCCAGGAGTAATCCTCGCTGGAGAAGATGTTCTTGAGCGCTTCCGCGGAGGGCGGCTTGATGGGGATGAGCGGCACGTTCTCAGCCGCGGTGACTTCCACCGCGTGCACGTGCTTATAGTGGCGCGCGATCAATCCCGCTACCGTGAGCGGGATGAGGAAGAAGAGGGTGTACATGATCCCGCGGCCCAGGCGCACCCAGAAGGAGGGTCGCTTGGGCGCTGTCCGGACCGGTCGTTTCTTGCGGGTGGAACGCACGTCCGGACTGTATTACAGGCTACTTGTTAAAGGAACCCTTGCGGCACACGACGTTTTAGTGCCCTTGTGCCACGCGGGCCGCGCGCTGCACACCCGGGATCTGCGTCAACCTGTTCAACAGGCGCGACAGTTGCGGCAGGCCGGATACGCTCACCGTGAGCCTGAGCTGCAGGGTCGCGGTGTCCGCCTCCGCGCGCGAATCCAGCGCCAGCAGGCGCAGCTGTTCGTCCGCCAGGAGCGCCATCACGTCGTTCAGCAGGTTGCGGCGGTCGCGGGCCTCCACGGTGATCTCCGCCGGGTGGCCTTGTTCCGCGTCGGCGCCCCAGCGCACGTCCGTGAGCCGCTGCGGCGCGCGCACCGTGAGCCGCGCCAGGCTCGGGCAACTCATGCGGTGCACGGTGATGCCCTTGCCCTGGGTGATGTAGCCGCGGATCGCCTCGCCCGGCACCGGATGGCAGCAGCGCGCCAGGCTCACCAGCACCTCGCCATCCACGCCGGGCAGCAGCACCGCGGGGCTGCGCGCCTTGCGCGCGCGCACCGGCCGCTGCACCCGCAGCACCGGTCCCTTGGGCGGCAGTTCCCGTTGCACCGCGCCGGCGATCTGCGCCGGCGAGAGGTCCCCGGCTCCGAGCGCCGCGAACAGGTCGTCCAGGGTCTCGAAGGGGAAATGCTTCAGCAGCCGGTCGTGGCGGAAGTCGCGGATGGCGAGCCGGTCCAGCTCCCGCTCCAGCATGTCGCGGCCATAGCTGACGTTCAGGCCGCGGTCCTGCTGGCGGAAGAAGGCGCGCAACTTGTCCCGGGCGCGAGGGGTGTTGAGGTAGCCGCCTTGGGCGTTCAGCCAGTCGCGGCTCGGCTCGCCTGTGCGGTGGGTCTGGATCTCCACTTGGTCGCCGTCGGCGAGCACGTGGCTGATGGGCACCATGCGGCCGTTCACCTTGGCGCCGCGGCAGCGGTGGCCCACGTCGGTGTGCACATAGTAGGCGAAATCGAGGGTGGTGGCGCCCCGCGGCAGGTCGAAGACCTCGCCCTTGGGGGTGAGCACGTAGACCCGTTCCTCCACCAGCTCGGTGCGGAAGCGTTCGATGAAGTCCTCGTCGGCGCCGGGCGCCAAGAGCTGGCGCATCCAGCCGATGCGCGTCTCCAGGGCTGGGTCGTAGCGCACGCCTTCCTTGTAGCGCCAGTGGGAGGCCACGCCGAACTCCGCGTGCCGGTGCATGTCGCGGGTGCGGATCTGGATCTCCAAGGGCTGCGCCTCCGGTCCCAGCACCGCGGTGTGCAGGGAGCGGTAGAAGTTGTCCTTGGGCGCCGCGATGTAGTCGTCGAACTCCTTGGCGATATGCCGCCACAGGCCGTGCACCACCCCCAGCGCCGCGTAGCAGGTGGGCACGTCATCCACCAGCACCCGCAGGGCGTTGAGGTCGTACATCCCCTCCACCGGGAGGCCCTTGCGCTGCATCTTCTTCCAGATGCTATAGATGTGTTTCGGCCGGCCGGCCACCTCCGCCTGGATGCCGGCGGCGGCGAGGGCGGCGCTGAGCTCCACCTGGGCCCCGGCCAGGTAGCGTTCCCGGTCGCTGCGCCGTTGCTTCAGCCAGGAGACGATCTCCCGGTAGTGCTGTGGTTCCAGGTAGCGGAAGGACAGGTCCTCCAGCTCCCACTTGAGCTGCCAGATGCCGAGGCGGTTGGCCAGGGGCGCATAGATGGCGCGGGTGGCGGAGGCGAGATGCTTCTGTTCGGCCGGCGGCAGGGTCTTGGCGGCACGCAGCGCGTGCAGGCGTTCGGCGAGGCGGATCATCAGCACCCGGCCGTCGCGGATCACCGCCAACAGCAGCTTGCGCAGGTTCTCCGCTTGGGACGAGGAGAGGGCTTCCTCGCCGTGGGCGCCGGCGGTGTCGAGGGCAGGGAGGGCGAGCACCGCGCGCACCAGCTGCGCGCACTCGTCCCCGAGACGCGTCTCCAGGCCGTCGGTCGCGAGAGCTCCGTCGGCGGCGAGCGTCGCCGCCAGGCCGGCGCGCACGATCACCGGGTCGAGTTCCAGGGACTGCAGGATGGTGCCGATGCCGCGCGCGCGTTCGCGGATCGCGGCGGCGACGGCGTCGAGTCCCAACGCCTGTTCCGCAGACGGGGCGAGCGGGGTCTCGGGTGAACGTGAAGGCATGGAAGCGGCCGCGTCAGCGGATGTCAGGTCCGGCGTTTAACGGTATCATATATACATCGCGCATCCGCACCGCTGATACCCATCCAGGAGTCCCCATGAGGCTTTATCGCGCCGCTGCCCTGTCCCTCGCCCTGGCTTCCGCGGCCTTCGCCGCCCGGGCCGCCGACGTCGACTTCAACCTGGCCAGCAACGCGGTGGCGGGCAACTTCACCACCAACCTTACAGACACCGGCCTGCAGGGCACCCTGGGCTTCATGCACCATACCGACCGCGCCGACATCTTCGACGCGGGCGCCGACCTGGTGGGCAACGCCAGCCCGGTGGGTTCGCCGCTGATCTTCGGCATCGGCGCCAAGTTCTTCTACATCGCGCCCAAGGGCTTCGACAACGGTGAGGCGCTGGGCGTGGGCGGCCACTTCCGCTGGACCATCCCGTCCTACAACCGCTTCGCGGTGGGTGGCGAGCTCTACTACGCCCCCAACATCGTCGCCTTCCAGAGCGCCGACCGTTTCCTGGAGAGTCGGGTGACCGCCAACTACCAGATCCTGCGCAACGCCGACGCCTACATCGGCTATCGCTACGTGTCGGCATCCTTCGATGGCGCGCCGAGCCGGACCCTGGACAGCTCGGTGATCGTGGGCTTCCAACTCAGCTTCTAGGACGGGATCCAGAGCATGGCCGGCCACAGCAAATGGGCGAACATCCAGCACCGCAAAGGCGTGCAGGATGCCAAGCGCGGCAAGATCTTCACGCGCTGCATCCGTGAGATCACCACGGCGGCGCGCAACGGCGACCCGGATCCCGCCAACAACCCGCGCCTGCGCCTGGCCATCGACAAGGCGCTCACCGCCAACATGACCCGCGACACCATCGACCGCGCGGTGCGTCGCGGTTCGGGTGAGGACGGCGGCGCGGCCATCGAGGAGATCCGCTACGAGGGCTACGGCCCCGGCGGCGTCGCCATCATCGTCGACTGCATGTCCGACAACCGCACCCGCACCGTGGCCGAGGTCCGCCACGCCTTCACCAAGCACGGCGGTAACCTGGGCGCCGACGGCTCGGTGAGCTACCTGTTCAGCAAGAGCGGCGTGTTGAGTTTCCCGGTCAGCGTCGGGGAGGACAAGGTCATGGAAGCGGCCCTCG
>DASXYJ010000022.1:0-9920 GCA_036502565.1 Gammaproteobacteria bacterium | reverse complement strand
TTCGACCTGTTGCAGGCCCTGCACAAGGATCACCCCAAGCTCCCGGTGATCGTGGTCACGGCCCACGCCGACCTCGACAGCGCCGTGACTGCCTATCAGCGCGGCGCCTTCGAATACCTGCCCAAGCCCTTCGACGTGGATGAGCTGGCAGCCCTGGTGCAGCGGGCCCTGCACGCCCAGCCGGCGCCCCCGGCCGCGGCCGAAGTGGACGAGGACATGCTGGTGGGCGAGGCGCCCGCCATGCAGCAGGTGTTCCGCGCCATCGGCCGGCTGACCCGCAGTCATCTCACCGCCCTCGTCACCGGGGAATCCGGCACCGGCAAGGAGCTGGTGGCCCGGGCCCTGCACCGGCATAGTCCCCGCGCCCGCCAGCCCTTCATCGCCTTGAATACCGCCGCGATACCGGCGGAGCTGCTGGAGTCGGAACTCTTCGGACACGAACGCGGCGCCTTCACCGGTGCGGCCAGCCGGCGTCTCGGCCGTTTCGAGCAAGCCCACGGCGGCACCTTGTTCCTGGACGAGATCGGCGACATGTCCCCGGCCCTGCAGACGCGGCTCCTGCGTGTGCTGGCGGAAGGCGAGTTCTTCCGGGTGGGCGGTCACGAATCCGTGAAAGTGGACGTGCGCATCATCGCCGCCACCCACCAGGACCTGGAAGCGCGGGTCGAGCAGGGCAGTTTCCGCGAGGACCTGTTCCACCGCCTGAACGTGGTGCATGTGCACATGCCGGCGTTGCGCGAGCGGCGCGAGGACATCCCGCTGCTGCTGGCGCATTTCATGGACGCCGCGGCCCGGGAGTTGAACGTCGCCGCCAAGCGGCTCACGGCCGATGCCTTGCAGGCCCTGAGCGAGCAGCCCTGGCCCGGCAACGTACGGGAGCTCAAGAACTTCTGCCGTCGCCTGATGCTCATGGCGCCGGGACGTATCGTGCACAAGAGCGACCTGGGCGAGATGTCGGAGACCGGCCGGGGCCACACCGAGATGACCGGCGACTGGCGCAAGCAGCTGCGCCGCTGGGCCGATGCGGAGCTTTCGGCAGGAAATACCCTCGCCGGTGCGGAAGCGGAAGTGGAGAAGATCCTGCTGGAGGCGGCCTTGGGCCGCACCGGCGGCAGGCGCCAGGAAGCGGCGAAGCTCCTGGGCTGGGGACGCAACACGCTCACCCGGAAGCTCAAGCCGCTCCGTTAGAATGTAGCGAGGGGAATATGGCGAAGCAGGGGGATGGGATGGAGGACTCCGAGAAGAACCGTAGGCCCATCGCGGCCCGCTCTGCTGCCTGGGCGCAGCGCCTGGCAAGCTATCTCGCACATACCGACGTGACGCCCAACCAGGTCTCGTCCGTGAGCGTGGTGTTCGCTGCCATCGGCGCGGGCCTGCTGCTCAGCTGGCATCACTGGGCTGCTTACCTGGGCGCGGCCATCGCCATACAGCTTCGGCTGGTCTGCAACCTCATCGACGGCATGGTGGCGGTGGAGGGCGGCAAGAAATCCGCCCTCGGCCAGCTCTATAACGAGTTTCCCGACCGGCTGGCGGATTCGCTGTTGATCGTCGCTCTCGGCTATGCCGCCGGCCTGCCCGCATGGGGCTGGTTCGCCGCCCTTGCCGCGGCTCTCACCGCCTATGTCCGGGTGTTCGGCGGCGCCCTCGGCCTCGCCCAGGACTTCCGCGGCCCTATGGCCAAGCAGCACCGCATGGCCGTCATGACCGGCGCCTGCCTGCTGGCCATCGTCGAGCAGGGGCTCCGTGGCAGTGACTATGCGCTCGAGGCCGCGGTGGTGGTCATCGGCGTCGGCGCCCTCATCACCTGTGTGACGCGGACGCTCGGCATCGCCGCGCGACTCAAGGGACGCCCAGCATGAAGCCACCGTCGTACCTGCTGGTAGGGCTGACGCGGCTGCTGGTAGGGGCCACGGCCCGTTGGGTGGGTTCGCAACCCGACACCCGGCAGCGCATCTATTTCGCCAACCACACCAGTCACATCGACACGGTGGCCCTGTGGACCGCCCTGCCGCCGCAGCTGCGCAGGCGCACCCGGGCGGCGGCGGCGGCGGACTACTGGGGCACCAGCGCGTTCAAGCGCTACATCGCACTGCGCGGGCTCAACGCGGTGCTCATCGACCGCAAGCGCAGCGATCCCGGGGCCGATCCGCTGGCGCCGTTGTACCTGGCGCTAGAACGCGGCGACTCGCTCATCATCTTCCCGGAAGGCACGCGTTCGACGCAGCCGCTACCCGGCCCCTTCAAGTCCGGGCTCTACCATCTTGCGCAACGCTTCCCCTCCGCCGAGCTCATCCCGGTGTATCTCGAGAACCTGCATCGCAGCATGCCCAAGGGTGAGTTCATGCCGGTACCCATTGCCTGCACGGTGCGCTTCGGTGCCGCGCTGCAAGCCGAGGCCGGGGAATCCAAGGACGCCTTCCTGGCGCGCGCCCGTGATGCCATCGTGAGGTTAGCCGCATGACGCCGAAGCTGAAGTTCTATTGGTTGATAGGCGGCATCGTCACGCTGCTGCTGATCGCCACCCTCATCTGCTGGGTGCTGCGCAGGATCGTCAAGGGCGAAGCATCGCGCGCGGTGGTGGACAACCTGGACATGCGGGTACGCGCCTGGTGGTCCATGGTCGCGGTGTTCGCCTTCGCCTTCCTGCTGGGCAAGACCGCCACCATCGTGCTGTTCGCCTTCGTCTCGTTCTTCGCGCTGAGGGAGTTCATCACCCTCACGCCCACGCGGCCGGGCGACCACCGTGCGCTGTCGCTGGCGTTCTTCGCCCTCATCCCGGTGCAGTACTGGCTCATCTACTACCAGTGGTACACCCTGTACTCGATCTTCATCCCGGTGTACGGCTTCCTGCTGCTGCCCTCGTTCTCGGCGCTGGCCCATGACACCGAGCACTTCCTGGAGCGCAGCGCCAAGATCCAATGGGGCGTGATGATCGCCATCTACTGCATCAGCCACGTGCCGGCGCTGCTGCTGCTGGAGATCCCCGGCTTCGAGGGCCAAGACGCGCTGCTGCTGTTCTACCTGGTGCTGGTGGTGCAGATGAGCGACGTGCTGCAGTATGTGTTCGGCAAACTCTTCGGCCGCACCAAGATTGCGCCGGTGGTGAGCCCCTCCAAGACCGTGGAGGGCTTCATCGGCGGCGCTGCCAGCGCCACCGCCGTAGGCGCCGGCATGTGGTGGATCACGCCATTCACGCCCTTGCAGTCCGCCGGCATGGCCTTCGTCATCGTGCTGATGGGCTTCCTGGGCGGGCTGGTGCTCTCCGCCATGAAGCGCAGCCTCGGCGCCAAGGACTGGGGCACCATGATCCGCGGCCACGGCGGCATGATGGACCGCATGGATTCGGTGAGCTTCGCCGCGCCCGTCTTCTTCCACCTGACACGCTACTTCTTCACTCCCTGAGGCGCGGCGGCCTGCACATTCACGGCAGGCACCAAGTACCGACGAAGTGGCCGCGCCGGAACGCAACATGCTGGCGCAGGCTCAAAGGTTTAGAAAAATGAAAGACCACGCCATAAAGATGTCAAAAAATATCCGGGTCTTATGGATCCCGGTAATAGCGGTGGCGGCATTTTTCCCCATATTTTTCCTTCTCACTTGGATCACGGGCAGCAACCAATTCGGTGCCATTGTCGCGGCCATCGCAATGTTTGTAGCGATCCCAATCGGACTTCTGAAAAGATGGTCGGTTTCGGGAGCGAAGCGCCATTATCTAGTAGAAGTCACAGATGTGGCCATACACGTGACCGAACCGGACGGTGCGACAGCATCGATAACTAGGGCCGATATCGCAGAGATCGCAATCGTTACCGACGACGCCGGGCCCTGGCAGGAAGATGTGTGGTGGGTCGTTACCCACAAAACGGGAAGTTCGCTGATGTATCCGAATGGAGCTATCGGCGAACAAGATGCAATCGGTTGGTTCAATGAGCTTCCCGGCTTCGATGACAAGATGGTCATCAAAGCGATGGGCTCCACGTCGGTGGACCGGTTCATATGCTGGAAGAGTCTGAGTTAATGATATGTCGCAGACGCGCAGTCTTAGGTTAATCCGAAAAGGGAAGTCGGGCTCCGCTCGCTAGAATCCCGGTACCCCACACGTACCAGGTGAACAGCATGCGCGTCGAAGCCTCCGTCGAGAACTGGGACCAGCACCACGCCGCGGTAGTCGCGACGAACGAGATCGCCCGGGAACTCGCGGTCCCGCCCAGCAACAACGGCACCGGCTCCAGCATCAATGGTTCGGAGCTCTTGTGCCTGGCGGTGGCCACCAGCTACTGCAACGACATCTACAGGGAAGGTCGCGAACGCGGCATCGAGGTGCTGCGGGTGAACGTGGACGTGCAGGCGGAGTTCCACGGCACCGGCGAACCGTTGGACGCGATGATCTACCGGGCCCGGGTGGCCGCCAAGGGCGGTGACGAACAGGCCATCCGCGAGCTCATGCTGCATACCGACCAAGTGGCCGAGATCCAGACCACCTTGCGCAAGGGCATGGACGTGAAGTTCGAGCCTGTCGAAGTGATTGTCGAAGGTTAATTAAGCCCTGGCCTTTTCGAAGTCGCCTCAAAAGCGTTGCAAGCGAAGGCGGGGCTAGGCGAGCAGGAGGGAGTGCACTCTTCTGTGCATGACCGACTGCGAGTCCGAAGCGGAACAACGCCCTGCCGAGCGCAGCAGCTTTTGGGGTGACTTCAGCCGGCGGCGCAGGCTTCAGTCGCGATCTTCTTGCCCGGGATGTTGAGCGTGCCGGTGAGTTCCGAGACGCTCTTCAAGCCGTGTCGCTGCAGATAGTCCGCGACGCCGGCGTTGAGCTTCTTGCACACCAACGGATCGTAGAAGAGCGCGGTGCCCACGCCCACGGCGGTGGCGCCGGCCAGCAGGAATTCGATGGCGTCGTTCACGGTGGTGACGCCGCCCTGGCCGATGATGGGGATGTTATGGGCTTTCGCCACCTGGTAGACCTGCTGGGTCTTCAGGAGCGCGATGGGCTTGATGGCAGGCCCGGAGAGCCCGCCCTGGAAGTTGCCGATCACCGCGGAGCGCTTCTCCACGTCGATGGCCATGCCCATGAGGGTATTGATGACCGCGAAACCATCGGTGCCTGCCTCGATGCAGCGTCTGGCGTTGAAAGCGATATCGGTCTGGTTGGGCGAGAGCTTGGTGATGAGGGGCTTCTTGGTCACGGCACGGCAGGCAGCCACTACCCGCGCCGACATGTCCGGATCGTTGCCGAACTGCACGCCGCCTTCCTTCACGTTGGGGCAGGAGATGTTGATCTCCATGGCGTCGATGGGCGAGTCGTCGAACTGGCGCGTGACTTCGGCGTACTCCTCCACCGTGGAGCCGGAGACGTTGGCGATGAAGCGGGTCTCGGCGAAATCCAGGGTCGGCAGGATGTTCTTCACCACATGGCTCACGCCCGGGTTCTGCAGGCCGATGGCGTTGAGCATCCCCGAGGGGGTCTCGTAGACCCGGTGTGCGGGATTGCCGAGGCGCGGTTTCAGGGTGGTGCCCTTCAGGCACACGGCGCCGGCATCGCGGTTGGAGAAGCCGGCGACGCGCGTGTATTCTTCGCCGAACCCCACGCAGCCCGAGAGCAGCACCAGCGGCGAATCGAACCGCATGCCGCAGAAGTCGAGCTTCAGGGAGCCGGGCAGGGGAGTGAAGGTATCAGCCATGTTCAATGTGGTCCTGTTTCAGCCGGAAATCCCACCGAATGCGGGCAATATCATACGCCTGTGCGCCAACACCGGTTCCGCGCTGCATCTGATCCATCCGCTGGGTTTCGATCTCTCTGAGTCGCGGGTGAGGCGTGCCGGGCTCGACTACCACGAGATGGCGGACGTGCATGAGCACGCGGACTTCGAGTCCTTCATGCAGGCAGTGAAGCCGCCGCGGCTCTTCGCTCTCTCCACCCGCGGTACGCGCCGCTATACGGATGTGGCCTTCCAGCCCGGCGATGCTTTCCTCTTCGGCCCCGAGACTCGCGGCTTGCCCCAGGCCATGCTCGATGCCTTGCCCAAGGAGCAGGTCATCCGCCTGCCCATGCGGCCCGACAACCGCAGCCTCAACCTCTCCAATGCCGTGGCCGTGCTGGTGTTCGAGGCTTGGCGGCAAGCCGGCTTCCGGGGTGGCAGCTAAAAAAGGTCTTTAGAGACCCCGGGTCTTGACCCTGTTGACACCGCCGCCCTCTCTGTGTATTTTACCCACAGGTTAATTAACCTACCGGTGTAATACACATGCCCGCCGACCACCTGAGCGCTACCTTCGCCGCCCTGGCCGACCCCACCCGCCGCGCCATCCTGGCCCGGCTGTCCCTGGGGGAGATCTCGGTGACGGAGCTCGCGGAGCCTTTCGAGATGAGCCTGCCTGCCGTCACCAAGCACCTGAAGGTGCTGGAGAAGGCCGGCCTTATCACCCGTGGCCGCCACGCCCAGTGGCGCCCCTGCCGCCTGAAGGCCACGCCCCTCCAGGAAGTCTCGGATTGGGTGGAACAGTACCGCCGCCACTGGGAAGAGCGGCTGGACCGTCTCGGCGAATACCTCAAGGAGCTGCAGGCCCAGGAAGCCGCGGCTTCACCGTCCAAGGAGAAGCAACATGGCCCCAAGAAATAATCCGGCTTCCACCACGGCGCCGGAGCTCATCCTCACCCGCGTCTACAACGCGCCCTGTTCGCTGGTGTATGCCTGCTGGACCGAGGACCGCCACATCAAGGAGTGGTCGGCGCCCCACGGCTTCACCATCCCGTACTCGGAAGGCAAGGCGGTGGCGGGCGGCAGCTGGCGCGCCTGCATGAAGAAACCGGACGGCAGCGACCTCTGGCTCGGCGGCGTCTACAAGGAAGTGGTGCTGAACCGCAAGCTGGTGATGACCCATGTCTGGGAACAGCCGGACGGGACGCCCGGCGAGGAGACCCTGCTGACCGTGTTGTTCGAGGATCTGGGCGGCAAGACCCGCCTCACCATGATCCAGACCGGCTTCGCGTCGCTCGAATCCCGCGATGGCCACCACGAGGGCTGGAGCGAATGCTTCGATCGCCTCGAGACCCTGCTGTCGAAACTCTCCAACATGGGGATCAAGTCATGAGCGCTCACAAGGTCGATCACGCTGCCTTCACATTGGAACGGCACTATGACGCGCCGCTGGCACTGCTCTACAAGGCCTTCTCGGATGAGAAGGCCAAGAGCCGCTGGTTCGGCGGCGGCGGCGAGTGGAGCCTGATGGACAAGAAGTTCGACTTCCGCGTGGGCGGGCGCGAACACCTGAGCGGCCGTTGGAAGAGCGGCATGGTGTCCGCCTTCGACGCCACCTACCTCGACATCGTGCCGGAGCAGCGCATCATCTACGCCTACGACATGCACCTGGATGGCAAGCATATCTCGGTGTCCCTGGCCACCCTGCAGTTCGTCACCGATGGTACCGGCTCGAAGCTCACCATAACGGAGCAAGGCGCCTTCCTGGATGGTTATGACGATGCCGGTTCCCGCGAGAAGGGCACCCGTGGGCTCATGGAGCGGATCGCTGATTCCCTGAAAGACGTCCCGGCACGGGACCTGCCCACCCCCGACCCCAAGCTCAAGAGGGATTGACCATGCGCAAGTTACTCGTCTCCAACCTGATCAGCCTTGACGGCCACCTGGCTGCAGCGGACGGCGACCTGAGCTGGTTCGGCGTGGGCCCGGATTTCTTCGCCTACGTCCACAAGATGATGCCGACTCTGGGCATGCTGCTCTTCGGCCGCATTACCTACGAAATGATGGCGCCCTACTGGACCAAGCCCGAGGTGGTGCGCGACGACCCCGTGGTGGCGCCCTTCATGAACGATCTGCCCAAGCTGGTGGCTTCCCGCACACTGAAGAAGGCGGGCTGGGGCCGCTGGGACAACGCCGCCGTCAGCGCAGATCCTGTGCAGGCGGTGCGTAAGCTCAAGGCCGAAGCAGGTGGCGACCTGATGATCTTCGGCAGCGGCGGTCTGGTATCCGTCCTGGCCGATGCCGGACTCATCGATGAGTACCGCATCATGATGAACCCCGTCATCTTGGGACAGGGCATCCCCATGTTCCGCGGTATCCAGAAGCGCATCCCTTTGCAGCTGATATCCAGTCAGGTCTTCGACCAGAAGATGGTCATGCTCACCTATCACCCGGAGGGAAACTGATGAGTTCCCTGAAGCACCACTACGACAACCGTTGGTTGGCCATGGGGCTGCTCTGCATGGGCGCGCTCATGATCGTGCTGGACGTGACCATCGTGAACGTGGCCCTGCCCTCCATCCGCGCCGACCTCAAGTTCGACGACGTGTCCCTGGCCTGGGTGGTGAATGCCTACATTCTGATCTTCGGCGGCTTCCTGCTGCTGGGCGGGCGCCTGGGAGACATCTACGGACACCGCAGCGTATTCCTGGCGGGACTGGGCCTGTTCACCGTGGCCTCGCTGGCCTGCGGCATGGCCGGTTCCCAGACTTTCCTGCTGGTGGCCCGTGGCATCCAGGGCTTAGGGGGAGCCATCGTGGACGCGGTATCGCTCTCGCTCATCCTCAACCTCTTCACCGAGAACAACGACCGCACCAAGGCCATGGGCGTGTACGGCTTCGTCTGCTCCGGCGGCGGTGCCTTGGGCGCCGTGTTGGGCGGCGTGCTCACGGGCACCTTCAATTGGCACTGGGTGTTCCTGGTGAACGTGCCGGTGGGCATCGCGGTGTTCGCCCTGTGCTGGAAGCTCTTGCCGCGCCATGCGGGTGAAGCGGCGGACCGCAAGTATCTCGACGTGGGCGGTGCCGTCACCGTGACCCTGGCGCTGTTGCTGGCGGTCTACGCCACCATCAACGGCAACCAGGCGGGCTGGGCATCGGCGCAGACCTTGGGCCTGCTCGGCGCAGCGGTGGCGGTGTTCGCGGTGTTCCTCTTCATCGAGTCCCACGTGAACAAGCCCTTGGTGCCGCTGGCCATGTTCCGCCTGCGCAACCTCGCGGTCTCCAGCGTGGCGGGCAGCCTCTGGTCCATGGCCATGTTCGCCTGGTTCTTCCTCTCGGCGCTCTACATGCAGCTGGTGCTGGGTTTCACGCCGCTGCAGATCGGCATGGCCTTCCTGCCTTCCAACCTCATCATGGCCATCATGTCCTTGGGCTTCTCGGCCAAGCTCGTGATGCGCTTCGGCATCAAGCCGCCGCTGTTCGTGGGCCTCATGTTCGCGGCCGCGGGCCTCTTGCTATTCGCCCGCGCGCCGGTGGACGGCAGCCTGATGCGCGACGTGCTGCCGGGCATGCTCCTGCTGGGCCTGGGGGCGGGCGTGGCCTTCAACCCGATCCTCATGGCCGCCATGAGCGAGGTGAAGGAAGCGGACTCCGGCCTCGCTTCGGGCCTGGTCAACACCGCTTTCATGCTGGGCGGTTCCCTGGGGCTCGCGGTCCTGGCCAGCGTGGCAGCGGCCCGTACCTCCAGCCTCGCGGCGGCGGGGATGGAACACCTCGGCGCCCTGGCGGGCGGCTATCAGGCGGCCTTCGTCTGCGGCACCTGCTTCGCCTTGCTGGCAGCGCTGCTCGGCGTGTTCCTGTTGCGCATCCCGGCGGCCGGCCAGGTGGTCGCGGCGGAATCTACTCACTGACATCACGGTCTATAGATAGGCCAGGAGCGACCCATGCAAGCCCAGAACCAAGATGAGTTCGTCATAAGTCGGGTGTTCGATGCGCCGCGCGAGCTGGTGTTCGATGCCTGGACCCGGAAGGAACACCTGGACAAGTGGTTCGGCCCCAAGGGCTGCCAGATCGTGGGTGGTAACCTGGACCTCCGCGAGGGAGGCACTTACCACTACGGCATGCGCATGCCGGACGGCAACGTGATGTGGGGCAAGTGGACCTTCCGCGAGGTGAAGCGCCCCGAGAAGCTGGTGCTCATCAGCACTTTCTCGGACGAGCAAGGCGG
>DASXYJ010000021.1:0-2736 GCA_036502565.1 Gammaproteobacteria bacterium | reverse complement strand
TGACCCGTCAGCTCGCCACCCTGGTGCGCTCCGCCCTGCCGGTGGAAGAGGCGCTGCTGGCGACCTCAGAGCAATCCGAGAAACCCCGCCTCAAGAGCATGCTGCTCGCGGTGCGTGCGCGGGTGATGGAAGGCCACACCCTGGCCCAGGGCCTCGGCCAGTTCCCCCACGTGTTCCCGGAGATCTTCCGCGCCACCGTGGCGGCCGGCGAGCACACCGGGCACCTGGACAACGTGCTGGAACGGCTCGCCGATTATGCCGAGAGCCGCCAGCAACTGCGGCAGAAGATCGGCCTGGCCATGCTCTACCCCATCATCCTGAGCTGCACGGCCATCCTCATCGTGATCTTCCTCATGACCTACGTGGTGCCGAAGATCACCGCCGTGTACACGCAGTCGGGCAAGGTGCTGCCCCTGCTCACCCAGATACTCATCTGGATCAGCCGGACCCTGCGGGAAGACGGCGTCTACATCCTGGTAGCGCTGATACTGGCCGGCATCGGCATCAGATACATGTTCCGCAGCCCGGACGTGCAGAAGCGCTGGGATGCCCGCAAGCTCACCCTGCCTCTCATCGGCCGTCTGGTGCGCGGCCTCAACACCGCGCGCTTCACCCGTACCTTGAGCATCCTTGCCGGATCCGGCGTGCCGGTGCTGGAAGCCTTGCGCATCTCCGGCGAAGTGGTGGAGAACATCCCCATGCGCGAGGCAGTGGCGGATGCGTCGGTGAAGGTGCGCGAGGGCACCTCCATCAGCCAGGCCCTGTACCGCAGCCGGCTGTTCCCCCCCATCACCGTGCACCTCATCGCCAGCGGCGAGAGCAGCGGTCAGCTGCCGCAGATGCTAGAACGGGCCGCGCAGCACCAGGAACGGGAGCTGGAATCCCTCACCGCCAAGCTGGTGGGCGTGTTCGAGCCGGTGCTGATCCTGGCCATGGGCCTCCTGGTGCTGCTCATCGTGCTCGGCGTACTGCTGCCCATCTTCGACATGAATACAATGGTGCATTGAGATGAAAGGGAAACCCGTGAGAAACATCGTCCTGCTGGCCTGCCTCCTGGCGCCCCTGTCCGCGTTCGCGGATACCCACGTGTTCGACTACGACTACCTGGAAGCAGGGCACGCGCGCTACCAGCCGGACGGCGGCGAAGCCGGCAGCGGCAGCTATGCCGACCTCTCCTACAGCTTCCTGGACGACGTGCAGTTCCGCGCCAGCTACGGATCCTTGAGCTTCCCGCAGGCGGTGAGCTACAAGGACTACAGCATCGGCATCACCGGCGAGTCGGCCATCAATACCCAGACCGACGTCTACACCGACCTGCTCTACCTGAACGATCGTTACGACCACCTCGGCCGGCGCGTCACCGATGACGGCTACCGCCTGGCCGTGGGCGTACGCCACCATCCCTACAAGCTCGAATGGATGGAGGTGGACGGTTGGCTCGCCCACAACTGGCTGAGCGCGACCGCCAACCCTGCCGCCGGCACGCAACAGGCCTTCCTGCCGCCCTCCTCCAACGAGATCGGCGCCAGCGTGATGTTCCAGCCCCTGCATTGGCTCTCCTTCGGCCTGGGTTATGCCCACGCCTTCAATGCCGGCAATACCACCAGCCTCAAGATCAGGTTCTACTTCGGCAGTCTCAACCTCTGACGCGGAACTTACGCGCCCAATGACCGCCTAAGACGGGGAGTTTCCACAAACATGCCGGCCTGAAGACCGGTGATGAGAATCGTTCTCAGCGGAGGATGTCATGCACACGCGCCTCGGGTCCCTATTGATCGGGCTTTGCCTCGCCCTCGCCGCCACCAGCGCTTACGCGGGAGACGACAGCTCTCCACCGGATGCCTTCCAGAACCTTAAGTTTCGCAACCTGGGGCCGGCCAGCGCCGGCGGCCGGGTCGCCGCGGTGGCGGGCGTGCCGGGCAACCCCAGCATCTATTACGTGGGCGGCGGCGGCGGCGGCGTGTGGAAGACCACGGACGGCGGCCTGAGCTTCAGTCCCATCTTCGAGCACGAGGCCACCAGCTCCATCGGCGCCATCGCACTGGCGCCGTCCAACCCCAACTACGTATGGGTGGGTACCGGCGAAGCCAACATCCGCAACGACGTCACCGACGGTACCGGCGTGTACTTCTCGCCGGACGCGGGCAAGACCTGGCAGCAGATGGGCCTCAAGGACGTGGGCCAGATCTCCCGCGTCATCGTCAGTCCCGAGGACCCCAATGTCGTGTGGGTGGCTGCCTTGGGCCACACCTGGGCGCCCAATCCGGACCGCGGCGTGTTCAAGACCGCGGACGGCGGCAAGACCTGGAAGAAAGTACTGTATGTGAGCGAGCACACCGGCGCCTCCGACCTCAGCATGGCCGAGTCCAACCCCAAGGTGCTATTCGCCGGCATGTGGCAGGCGGTGCGCTATCCCTGGAGCTTGGAGGACGGCGGCACCGAGAGCGGCATCTGGCGTTCCACTGACGGCGGCGACACTTGGAAGAAACTGACCAAGGACCTGCCCGAAGGCACCCTCGGCCGCGTCGCTGTCACGGTGGCGCCCAGCAACCCGGATCGCGTCTATGCACTGATCGAAGCCAAGCGCGGCGAGGGTCTGCTGTGGAGTTCCAACGATATGGGCGACAGTTGGTCCAAGACCAACGGCAGCTACAACCTGGACGTGCGCCCGTTCTATTTCTCGCGCATGGCGGTGTCGCCTGATGACGCGGACAAGGTCTATTTCCTGTCGTTCTT
>DASXYJ010000020.1:0-4867 GCA_036502565.1 Gammaproteobacteria bacterium | reverse complement strand
AACAGGCATTCGATCAATCCGCGCCATTTCACGCATGCCGACCCGGGCTGGTTGCCCAGACACAGCCGGGCGGCGGACCTGATCGTGCCGCAGCGTCTCACTTTCGAGCGTGCGGACAGGACCTCGGCCTTGTTCGGAGAGACCTTAAAGGGAATAGGGTATTTCCTGATCACGTCGCTGGACAAGCCCCAGCTCAAGTATGGCTACAGGTTCTGCTTGAAACTAAGGGGCGCGGCCTGCATCGACGGTGCGGCACCGGAAATCCGGGCCGCGCTGAACGAGTCCCGGTTCTACTTCAACAACGACCATCTGTCCGGGTTGGGCGCCGAGCTGTATTCCCGGTATTTCGCCGACCAGCTCGTCGCGCAGGGCGTGGTAGTCAAATGATATTCACCAGCTTCACCTTCATCGTCTTCTTCGTAATCGTCTTCACGGTGTATTGGCGGGTAAAAGGGCTGCATGCCAAACACTTGTTCCTGCTGCTGGCGAGCCTGGTGTTCTATGGCTGGTGGGACTATCGCTTCCTGTTGCTCATCGGCGTCGCCATCTGCCTGAGTTACTTCGGCGCGCTGGCCCTGGGGCGGTATCGGGGGCGGCGCCTGGCGGTTGTCTCTACCAGCATAGCCTTGCTGCTCACCATCCTGGGTGTGTTCAAGTACGCGGATTTCCTCTTCGACGCCATCCGCGACGCCCTGCTAGCCCTCGGCATGGACGTGCCGCGCCGCCCATTCAGCATCGTGCTGCCGATAGGCATCAGTTTCTTCACCTTCCACGGCATCAGTTATCTCGTGGACGTGTACCGCGGCAAGATCCAGGCCGAGCCCCGCTTCACCAAGGTCGCGCTCTACATCCTGTTCTTCCCGCAGCTAGTGGCCGGCCCCATCGTGCGGGCCTCCAACTTCATGCCACAGCTAGCCCGCGAACCGCGCTTCGACAGCGACGAGGTGCTGCGGGGGACCAAGCTGTTCCTCACCGGTTTCGTGTACAAGGCGATCTTCGCCGACTCCATAGCGACCTACGTGGACGAGGTGTACAAGACGCTCGGCGACCATAACGCCGCAGAGCAGGTGCTCGCCAGCATCGGCTTCTACGCCCAGATCTACTTCGATTTCGCCGGCTACTCGATCATGGCCATCGGCCTGTCGCGGATGATGGGCTACCGACTGCCCCGCAACTTCGACTTCCCCTATGTCTCGCAGTCGGTCACGGAGTTCTGGCGGCGCTGGCATATCTCGCTGTCCAGCTGGCTGCGGGACTACCTCTACATCTCGCTCGGCGGCAACCGCTCCGGCGAGGCGCGCCAGCTGCTGAACATCATGATCACCATGCTGCTGGGCGGCCTGTGGCACGGCGCGAGCTGGAACTTCGTGATCTGGGGCGGCATGCACGGGCTCGCGCTGTGCGTCCACAAGCTCTACCTGCGCGGGCCGGCCGCCACGGGCGTGCTGGGCGCGCTACGACGTATCATCTCCTCGGTGCCGGTATCCTGGACGCTCACCCAGCTGTTCGTGCTGCTGTGCTGGGTGCCGTTCCGTGCCGTAAGCTTCGATAACACCACGCAGGTATGGCATTCCTTCCTGACCCTGCGCGTGGGCGACGTGCTCCAGCTGGACGGCCACGTGGTCGCCATCATCCTGGCGCCACTGGCCTTCGATACGCTGATCGTCAGCGGGCGGGTGCCGCTGCCCTTGCCCGGCTGGCGCGCGACCTTCGCCGGCCGGCCCTGGCGGCTGGCTTTCGTGATGGGGGCGATATGCGGCCTTGCACTGCTGGTGATGCCGCTGGAAGTGAAGAACTTCATCTACTTCAAGTTCTGAGCGACGCGGGCGGGAAGCCTGATAAAATCGCGCGCCTATCCAACCCGCTGGCCGCGCCATGCCTTCCACCAACCCCGTCCCTATCCGCGAACGGCTGATCGTCGCCCTGGACGTCCCCGATGCCAAGAGCGCCCGGGAGTTCGTGACCACCCTCGGCGACTCGGCCCAGTTCTACAAGATCGGCCTCGAGCTCTTCATGGCCGGCGGCTATTTCGAGTTGCTGGACTGGCTGGTGAAGCAGGACAAGCGTGTGTTCGTGGACCTGAAGTTCTTCGACATCCCGGCCACGGTGGCGGCGGCGGTGAAGCAGCTCTCCGGCATGGGCGCCACCTTCTGCACGGTGCACGGCAACCAGTCCATCATGGGAGCGGCGGCCGAGGTGAAAGGCAAGCTCAAGGTGCTGGCGGTGACGGTGCTGACGAGCCTCGACCGCGGCGACCTGGATGATCTCGGTTTCCAGGTGGACGTGGACAAGCTGGTGCTGTCCCGCGCCAAGCGCGCGCTGGAAGCGGGCTGTGACGGTGTGGTGTCCTCCGGCATGGAAGCGGCGAAGCTCCGCGAATTCATCGACCATCGCCTGCTGGTGGTGACGCCGGGTATCCGCCCGGTGGAGAACCGCCCCGACGACGACCAGAAGCGCGCCGTGACGGTGGAGATGGCATTCAACAGCGGCGCCGACTACATCGTGGTGGGGCGTCCCATCCGCAAGGCGGCCGACCCGCGCGCCGCGGCGGAAGCCATCCAGCAGAGTATCGCGAAAGTCTTCGCGGCTCCTAAGTGAGCGCGACCCTCAAGAACGATCTGCTTTTGCGCGCACTCCTGCGGGAGAAGACCCCGCGCACACCGCTGTGGATCATGCGCCAGGCGGGGCGCTATCTCCCGGAATATCGCGAGACCCGCGGCCGCGCCGGCAGCTTCATCAAGCTCATGAGCACGCCGGAACTGGCCTGCGAGGTCACGCTGCAACCCCTGAGCCGCTTCCCCCTGGACGCGGCGATCCTCTTCTCCGACATCCTCACCATCCCCTCGGCCATGGGCCTGGGGCTGCATTTCGTGGAAGGCGAAGGCCCGGCCTTCGAGCACCCGGTGCGGGACGCGGCCGCCGTGGCCAAGCTCGCGGTGCCGGACCCGGAGACCGAACTCAAGTACGTGATGGACGCGGTACGCCTCATCCGCAAGGAGCTAGACGGCCGTGTGCCGCTCATCGGCTTCGCCGGCAGCCCCTGGACCCTCGCCACCTACATGGTGGAAGGCGGGTCCAGCAAGGACTTCAGCCGCATCAAGAAACTTCTGTACGCCGAGCCGAAGACCCTGCACCAGCTCCTGGATGTGCTCGCCCGCTCGGTCACGCAGTACCTGAACGCGCAGATCGCTGCCGGCGCCCAGGCGGTGATGATCTTCGATACCTGGGGCGGCACCCTCACACCACCGGCTTACAAGGAGTTCTCGCTCCAGTACATGGCGGCCATCGTGAAAGGCCTGAAGCGCGAGAACGAAGGCCGCCGCGTGCCGGTGACGCTGTTCACCAAGAACGGCGGTGCCTGGCTGGAGAGCATGGCCGAAGCCGGCGCGGACGCCTTAGGCGTGGACTGGACCCAGGACTTGGGCGACGCGCGCCGTCGCGTGGGCGGCAAGGTGGCGCTGCAGGGGAACCTGGATCCCACCGCGCTCTATGCGTCGCCCGAGACGGTGCGTGACCTGGCATCAAAGACCCTGGCTGCCTTCGGTCACGGCGATGGGCATGTGTTCAACCTGGGGCATGGCATCCATGCCGACACGCCTCCAGAACACGTCTCAGCTTTGGTCAACGCAGTCCACGACCTAAGTCCTCCCTATCATTCCTAATGGATAAGCCAGTAGCAAAGCTCTCGTTAATCGGCCGCCGTTCAGACGCAGAGCCTTTTCCCATCACATTAGAGATTGGGACTCCCCGCCAATTGAGTGAAGATCCTGAGGAATGGGGCTGCCCGGTTTCGCTTACGCCGCTGTACAGTCGCTTGCATGACGCGCATGGTGTCGACTCTTTCCAAGCGCTCTGCCTGGCTATCGCCTTGGCACAAGATCTGCTGCAAGGTTTCAAGGAAGAAGGTGGGATGCTTACGTACGGTGATGATTCAGGCGTTTTCACTCTAGAAGGCTATTCGTTCCGACCCCGTTCCTTGGAATAAAAGAGGGCGCCTTGCGGCGCCCTCTTCGTTTCCAACGGTTGTATTACTTGCCTTGCGCCGGCGCAGCGTCCGACTTCGGTTCCGGCGGCATGGCGATGGTGGGATGCGCCGCGTCATAGGCCTGGATATCCGGATCGTTGACGTGCTCCGCCTTCCAGACCATGGCCCGGTGGATGCGGTGGTAGCCGCTCGGATGATCGTAGAAGAGGATCTCTTCCAGGGCCCCCGGCTCCATCTTGCGGTACTCCGAGAGATGGATGGCGGCCTGGGCGAAGCCGTCCGGCTGGCGTGCCGCATTGAGACCGAAGATGTCCGCCTCCGCTTCCTGGGTACGCGTCAGGGTGTTGTTCACCGGCGTCAGCACGAACATGAACACGCTGAAGATCGCCGCCAGCAGCGGCAGGCCCGCCACGTCACTCACGTCGCGGATTCCCCACTTGGCACCCCAGCGCAGACGCACCTTGTCGAAGCTCCACCAGACGAAGGCGAAGCCGATGACTATCAAGATGCTGAACTCGAAGATGCCGTGGAATACGTGGTTCAGCACGTAGTGCCCCATCTCATGGCCCAGCACCGCCTTCACCTCCTCCGGCGAGGCGCGGTTCAGCAGGTTGTCGTTGAGGCTGATCTGGGTGGTGCCGGCGATACCGCTGACGTGGGCGCTCATGCGCTTGGTCTGCTTGGAGGCATCGAATTCGTAGACATCCTTGGCGGGGATACCGTTGGCCCGGGCCAGGGACAGGATGTCCTGCTTGAGCGGGCTCTCCTTCAGGGGGTAGAACTTGTTGAAGGCGGGTTCCAGATAGGTGGGGCCGATGAACACGGCGAACAGGATGGCGGTCATGCCTACCAACGTGCCCCAGATCCACCAAGTGCGCGGCG
>DASXYJ010000019.1:0-3300 GCA_036502565.1 Gammaproteobacteria bacterium | reverse complement strand
ATGATCGACTCCCACGTGCACCTGGACGGCGAGTTCTCCGAGGACTGGTACAAGGGCTTCTACGAGGGCGTGACGCGCTTCCCCGCGGAGCAGTCGTTGTACGCCGCCAAGTACGCCAAGGAGACCCTGGAAGCGGGTTTCACCAGCGTGCGCGACGTGGGCTCCACCGACTACATCGCGGTGGGCCTCAAGCACGCCATCGACGCGGGCGTGGCCGAAGGCCCGCGCATGATCGTGTCCAACTACGCCATCGGTTCCACCGGCGGCCACGCCGACGGCCAGGACCTGCTGCCCACCGAGGCGCCGCCCTACGGCCCGCTGCAGGGCGTGTGCAACGGCCCGGACGAGTGCCGCGCCGCGGTGCGTTACCAGATGAAGTACGGCGCCGGCGTCATCAAGTTCATGCCCTCGGGCGGCGTGCTGTCCCTGAACGACCCGGTGGACGTGCCGGAGCTGACCCAGGAGGAGATGGACGCCATCATCGGCGAGGCCCACACCTGGCACCGCAAGGTGGCGGCCCACTGCCACGGCGACTTGGCGGCCAAGATGGCGATCCAGGCGGGTGTCGACTCCATCGAGCACGGCACCTTCCTGCAGGACGACACCCTGAAGTCCATGAAGGAGAAGGGCGTGTACCTGGTACCGACCCTCTACGCCAGCTACTGGGTGGGCCAGAAGGCCGACAGCTATCCGCCGGCGATCAAGGAGAAGGCCCTGAAGGCCGCGGCCCAGTCCCAGATCATGTTCCAGCACGCGGTGAAGCTCGGCGTGCCCATCGCCTTCGGCACCGACTCGGCGGTGGAGCCCCACGGCCTGGACGCCCAGGAGTTCTGGCTCATGACCAAGAACGGCATGTCGCCGGCGGACGCCCTGATGTCCGCCACGGCGAAGGCCGCGGACCTGCTCTATGGCGTGCGCGGCGACAAGAGCGTGAAGCCGCCGGTGGGCACCCTGGAAGCGGGTAAGTACGCCGACATCATCGCGCTGCCGGGCGACCCGTTGAAGGACATCCATGCCACGGAGCATCCGACCTTCGTCATGAAAGGCGGCACGTGCTACGTGGGGTGCAAGTAACATCCCTGTGCGCCGATCCAGCCCGGCCATCCCTGGCCGGGCGTTCGCCGCTGAAGCGGCTCACCCAACCTTCGTCATGAAAGGCGGAGTGATCTACGTCGGCGGGAAGTGAACTGAGCACTCACCAGAGATGAAGGAAGGGCCCTCTTAAGAGGGCCCTTCCATTTTCAGCCTCGGGTCAGTCCCGGTCCTGGTGCTGCTGGGCGATGCCGGTGCGCACCGCCGGGTGGTGGCGGATCAGCGCCTCCGGGTCGTGCACGTGCAGGTCATCGAAGGCGTGCAGGGCCTGGAGCTGCGTGTCGGCCTGGGCCGACAGATCATCCAGCAGCGTCTGGTAGGCGGGCGGCGGGGCGGTGTAGTCCCCCTCCAGGCCGAACAGGATGGAGGAGATGCGCTCCTGAAGTGAGGCGGGATGCGCCAGCACCTCCAGGTAGCCCTCGAAGTTGGGCGTCACCAGCTTATCGGCGATGGCCTCCAGCTGTGCGAGGCGCGCCGGAGCATCGGGTGCCTTGCTGCCTTTGAGCGCCGTACGCAAGGCCGTGATGTGGCCGGCGGCCTTGCCGAGCTGCACCAGTTCCTTCTGCACCCGCAGGAACAAGTCGGAGCGGGCCTTGAGGTCCGCATCCGTGACGTGGACGTTGGGATCCAGCTTCACGTCGAACTCGCGGCTCTGGCTACGGCCACCCCAGGTGAGGGTCACCCGATAGCGGCCGGGCAGCACTTCGGGGCCCGGCACCCCTTCATCGCCCTTGCCGATGCTGGCGTAGCGCAGGTCCCAGAGGAAGCTGTCCATGCCGGCATCGGTGCCCAGTACCGGTGCGTCCTGGTCCGCATCGTGGTCCTGGTCTTTCTCCTCATCGTCGTCGTGTTTCTTCGCCGGCCGTCCCACCACGCTGAAGGAGGCGATGGGGTGGCCTTGCAGGTCCGTGAAGGCGAGGTTGAGCTTGGCGCCGAGGCCCAGGGGCTTCTTCAGCTGGTAGTAGACCTCGGCGCCGTTCACCGGGTTCTCGCCCATGTTGAACTGCAGGGCGCTCGGGTCCTGGGAGCCGCCGGTGATCCAGGCGGTGCCCGGGGTATGCAGGAAGGCATCGGCCTTGCGCAGCTTCGGGTCCAGCTCCCGCAGAGGCTGCAACTGGTCCAACACCCAGAAGGCGCGCCCGTGGGTGGCCACCGCCAAGGAATCCTGCTGCGGCACCACCGCGAGATCCGTGACCGCCACATGCGGCAGGTTCTGCTGCAGGGAGTGCCAGTGGGCGCCGCCGTCATCGGAGTACCAGGCGCCGCTGAGGGTGCCGGCGAATAGCAGCTGCGGGTCCTTCCAGTCCTGGCGCACCGAGAAGCTGGTGGTGTCGGTGGGAAGGCCGCTCACGATCTTCTGCCAGTGCTGGCCGTAGTCGTGGGTCACATATATATAGGGGGCGTAATCGTCGAGGCGGTAGCGATGCGCGGCGAGGAAGGCGGTGCCGGGCTCGAAGCGCGAGGGATCGATGACGTTGATGGTGCTCCAGGCCGGCAGGTCCGGTGGCGTCACCTCGTCCCAGTGTCCGCCGTCGTCTTTCGTGACCCAGGCGCGGCCGTCGTCGGTGCCGGCCCATAACAGGCCCTGCTGCAGCGGCGATTCCGCCAGGGCGAACACCGTGTCGTAGTACTCGACGGAGGTGATATCCCGGTGCAGCGGGCCGCCGGAGGGTTGCTGCTTCTGCTTGTCGTTCCGCGTGAGGTCAGGGCTGATGTCCTGCCAGCCGCGGCCGCCATCCACGCTCTTCATCACGTACTGGGAACCTATATAGAGCGTGTCGCTCCCATAGCGGCTGGCGACGATGGGGAAGGTCCACTGGAAGCGATAGGTGAGTTCGTCCGCGCCGCGGCCGGTGTTCTCGTCGGGCCAGACCACGAGGAAGGTCTTCAGGTCGGTGCGGGTGTCGGTACGCTCGATGGCGCCCATGGGGCCGCCGCTGGCGTACACGATCCAGGGCTTGCCCGGCACCGGCACCGCGTAGCCCGACTCCCACTGCGCGTCGGTGCGCCAATCGTGCACGTCGATGCCCCAGTCCGGCGTCGCGCTCGGCACCTCGATGGTGGAGAGGTCCTGCTGCGCGCCGTACATGTGGAAGGGGAAGCGGTCGTCCACGTTGATGCGGTAGATCTGCGCGGTGGGCTGGTTGTCCTCGGATGACCAGGAGGCGCCGCCGTCCAGGCTCACGCTGGCGCCGCCGTCGTTGCCGA
>DASXYJ010000018.1:0-3665 GCA_036502565.1 Gammaproteobacteria bacterium | reverse complement strand
TGATGTTCGGGACGATCCCTAGCCACGAGAGGTGCGACTCCTGGTGCGCGATCTCGTGGCGCAGCACCTGGTAGAGCGCGATGAAGATCGGGATCTGGATCACCATCGGCAGGCAGCCGCTGGCCGGGTTCGCCTTCTCCTTCTTGTACAGCTCCATCATCGCCTGGCTGAGCTTCTGGCGATCGTCCTTGTAGCGTTCCTGCAGCTGCTTGATGCGCGGCGCCAGGATGCGCTGCTTGGCGAAGGAGCGGCCGCTGATCTCGTTGAGCTTGTAGGTGGCGGCCTTGATCAGCAGCGTGAGGATCAGGATCGACCAGCCCCAGTTGCCGACGAACTTCTCGATGTTCTCCAGCAGCCAGAACAAGGGCTGCGCCAGGATGGTGAGCTTGCCGTAATCCACGGTGAGCTCGAGCTTGGGCGCCACCGCGCCGATCTGGTTCTGCAGCTTGGGCCCGAGATACAGCGTCGACTTGTAGTCGGCCGAGGCGCCCGCCGCCACGGTCTGCGGCGCGCTCACGGTGCCGGAGACGAAGCGCGAGTCGCCGGCGGACTTGCTGTAGTAGAGGTTCTTCTGCTTCTCCGCCGGCACGATGGCTGCGAGGAAGTAGTGCTCCACCACCGCGGCCCAGCCGCCGTCCTCGGTCTGCGACACCGGGGTCTCGGCGATCTTGTTGAAGTCCAGTTGCTGGTAGCCCTGCGCGCCGTGCATGGCGAAGCGCTGGTACTCGTAGCGCGCGGTGCCGCTGAACATGCTGGTGTGGGGCTGGGTCCAGCGGTTCTGCCACTGCAACCAAGCGCTGCCGGTCCAGGGCGCCTTGCCCTGGTTCTGCACGCTGTAGTCCACGCCGATCTGGTAGCTGCCGCGCTTCAAGGTGTAGGTCTTGGTGAGCGTGAGGCCGTGACCGTCGTCCCAGCTGAGCGACACCGTGAGGCTGTCAGCGCCATCCGCCAGGCTGTACTCGGTCTGTGCCGACTTGAACACCGCGTCGGCGCCCGGCGCCCCGCCCTGCTGCGACTGCAGGCCGCCCTGCAGCACCATCAGCGTCGCGTCGGCGTCATCCAAGAGCTTCACCGGCTGATCCGGGTTCTTGAGGGTCTCGGGATACTTGAGGAGTTCGGCGCGGCGGATGTCGCCGCCGGCGGTATCCAGGGTCAGGTCCAGCACGTCGGTGCGGACGTGGATCTCCTGGCCCTTCACCAGGGCCGGGGCCGTGCCCGGGGCGCTGGCGACGGGCGTGGGCGCCGCGGCATGGCTGGCAGCCGCCGGCGCGGCGGCGGTGTTGGCCGGAGGCGCGACGGTGGATGCGGCCGGCACCGCCTGCTCCGCCGTCGGGCGCGGGCCGTAATCCAGCATCCAGGTCTGGTAGATGGCGAAGCCCACGATAGCGAGGGCGGCCAGGAGGAATATACGGCGGTTATCCATGACGATGCTCCGGACGCGGAACCGGATCGTGTCCGCCGGGGTTGAAAGGGTGGCAACGGGCGAGGCGCTTGGCTGTGAGCCAGCTGCCCCTGAGGGTGCCGTGCTGGGTGAGCGCCTCGATGGCGTAGCGCGAACAGGAAGGCTCGAAGCGGCAGCGCACCCCGAGCAGCGGGCTCAGGGTGTAGCGGTACAGCTGGATGAGGAGGATCAGGATCGTTCGCATCGCTTGATCAGTTCCTGCCAGTGCCAGTCGAGGCTGGCGCGAAGGCCCGCGTTGTCCTGCTGCCGGGCGCCGTGCCGGGCCTGCACCACCAGGTCCGCGGCCGGCAGCTCCTGGCGGTTGAGCCGGAAGCTCTCCCGCACCTGCCGCTTGATGCGGTTGCGCTTGGCGGCGCTGGACACGGTCTTCTTCGCCACCGTGATGCCGAGCCGGGCGCCTTCCAGGCCGTTGTCACGGGCCGACACCACGAAGCAGGCATCGCTGCTGCGCAGGCCGTCGCGGAACACCTGGTTGAACTCCGAAGGCTGGCGCAGGCGCGCCGCCGGCGGGAAGGAAGCGGGACGCACGGTCCCTGCCCCCGGTTACGGCGTGAGGCGCTTGCGGCCCTTGGCGCGCCGCGCGTTCACGACCTGGCGGCCGCGCTTGGTGGCCATGCGGGCACGGAAACCGTGGGTCTTCTTGCGACGACCCTTCTTGGGTTGGTACGTTCTTTTCATGACACTCGGATCCGATGAAGCGTGCGACTCAAGGCACGGAAGCCCTTGTCACACCGGGCAAAAGGGCCGCTATTAGACGTGTGCAGCGCGCCGCTGTCAACTGGTGGAATTTTCGCCGCACACTTGGCGCGTTATGTGCTTGCAGCATTTCCTGCGGGCGCGGGTGTGGATAACTCGTGGATGGCGGTATAGACTGCCGGCTCGATCTCAGCGCGGCGCCTGCAAGGCGCCGCCGCTTTTGAAGAGCCTGTTTCGCTGGGGGTCTTGTAGCAATGCCATCGCTCTGGACGCGGTGCGTCAGCCATTTGGAGCATGAACTCTCCGAACAAGAGCTGAACACCTGGATACGCCCCCTGCACGCCCAGGAGGAGGAAGGCGGCACCCTGCGCCTGCTGGCTCCCAACCGCTTCGTCATGGACTGGGTGCGGGACCGCTTCCTGCCGCGCATCTCCAAGCTGGCCCAGGAGCTGGCCGAAGACAAGCAGCGCCGGGTGCTGCTGGAAGTGGGCGCCACCGCCGAGCCTGCCCTGCCTTCCGCCCTGCCCGGCCATGCCCCGTCTGCCCCGGTCATCCCGACCCCCGGCTCGGGCCTGAACCCGCTCTATACCTTCGAGTCCTTCGTCGAGGGCAAGTCCAACCAGTTCGCGGTGGCGGCCGCCCACCAGATCGCCGAGAACCCCGGCAAGGCCTATAACCCGCTGTTCATCTACGGCGGCGTGGGCCTGGGCAAGACGCACCTGATGCACAGCGTCGGCCACTTGATCCTGAAGCGGAACCCCAAGGCCCGCATCGCCTACGTGCACTCGGAACGTTTCGTGAACGACATGGTGCGGGCGCTGCAGCACAACACCATCAACGAGTTCAAACGCCAGTACCGCTCCGTGGACGCCCTGCTCATCGACGACATCCAGTTCTTCGTCGGCAAGGAGCGCTCCCAGGAGGAGTTCTTCCACACCTTCAACGCCCTCCTGGAAGGCCAGCAGCAGGTGATCCTCACCTGCGACCGCTACCCCAAGGAGGTCGAAGGCCTGGAAGAACGCCTGAAATCCCGCTTCGGCTGGGGCCTCACCGTGCCGGTGGAGCCGCCGGAGCTCGAGACTCGCGTGGCCATCCTCATGAAGAAAGCCGTGGCGGAGGGCGTGGAGCTCTCCAGCGAAGTGGCCTTCTTCGTGGCCCAGCGCGTCAGTTCCAACATCCGCGAGCTCGAAGGCGCGTTGCGCCGGGTCATCGCCAACGCCCGTTTCACGGGCCGCGCCATCACCATGGATTACGCCAAGGAGTGCCTGCGGGACATCCTGGCGGTGCAGGACCGGCAGGTGACCCTGGAGAACATCCAGAAGACAGTGGCGGACTTCTACCGGGTGCGGGTGAGCGAGATGCTCTCCAAGAAGCGCAGCCGCTCCATCGCCAGGCCGCGCCAGATGGCCATGGCCCTGGCCAAGGAACTGACCAACCACAGCCTCCCCGAGATCGGCGACGCGTTCGGCGGCCGCGACCACACCACGGTGCTGCACGCTTGCCGCAA
>DASXYJ010000017.1:0-22001 GCA_036502565.1 Gammaproteobacteria bacterium | reverse complement strand
GCCAACCGCCGCTACCTCTACTTCGCAAATAAGGCGGACGTGGAAGGCTTCAACGACGTGTCCACCGTGTTCCGCTCCACCGCGGAAGGCGAGACCGGCCACGCGCACGGCCACCTGGAATACCTGGAAGCCGTGGGTGACCCGGCCACCGGCCTGCCCATCGGCGCTACCGACAAGAACCTGAAGGCCGCCATCGCCGGCGAGACTCACGAGTACACCGACATGTACCCGGGCATGGCCAAGGCCGCCCGCGAGGAAGGCTTCGGCGAGATCGCCGACTGGTTCGAGACCCTGGCCAAGGCGGAGCGTTCCCACGCCAACCGCTTCCAGAAGGCCCTGGATACCCTCGGCAAGTGATTAGTTAAGTCTTTCAGGTCGAATGAAGCGGGGGTGGTCATCACCCCCGCGTCTTATCTGGAGAGGGCATGATGTCGAAAGCGGGCGGCGAAGGAAGACGGGAAGGCGGCCTTGAGGCGCCCACCCGGCATCCCATCGATTGGCAGAAGCCAGACTTCTGGAACGAGGAGTCGCTGACCAAGGAACTGGAGCGGGTATTCGACATCTGCCACGGCTGCCGCCGCTGCTTCAGCCTGTGCAACTCTTTCCCCACGCTGTTCGATGCCATCGACGAGTCGCCGACGCTTGAGTTGGACGGCGTCGACAAGAAGGTCTACTGGGACGTGGTGGACCACTGCTATCTCTGCGACATGTGCTACATGACCAAGTGTCCGTACGTGCCGCCGCATCCCTGGAACGTGGATTTCCCGCACCTGATGCTCAGGGCCAAGGCCGTGAAGTTCAAGAAAGTAGGCGCGAGCTTCCGCGACAAGTTGCTCTCCTCGCCGCAGCAGCTAGGCGAGTTCGCCGGCATCCCCATCGTGGTGCAGGCGGTGAACGCCGCCAACAAGAACGGCGCCGTGCGCAAGGTATTGGACAAGACCCTCGGCATCCACCCGGACGCGGTCGTGCCTGAGTTCCACAGCGACACGGCGCGCAAGCAGCTGAAGGGTCACGAGCCCTTGCAGGCCGCAGCCGAAGCCGTGGGCGAGACCAAGGGCAAGGTGGCGCTCTACTTTACGTGCTACGGCAACCATAACCAGCCGGGCATGGCCACGGACCTGGTGAAGGTCTTCGAGCACAACGGCATCCCGGTGCGCCTGACTCCGCAGGAGAAGTGCTGCGGCATGCCGAAGCTCGAGATGGGCGATCTCGAGAGCATCAAGAAGAACAAGGACGAGAACATCCCCATGCTGGCCAAGCTGGTGGATGAGGGCTGGGACCTGGTGGCGCCGATACCGTCCTGCGTGCTCATGTACAAGCAGGAACTGCCGCTGATGTTCCCGGACGACCCGCAGGTGCTGAAAGTGCGGGATGCCTTCTACGATCCCTTCGAATATCTGTCGCTGCGCCAGAAGGCTGGCAAGCTCAAGACCGACTTCAAGCAGGAACTGGGCAAGATCTCCTATCACGTGCCCTGCCACCAGCGGGTGCAGAACGTGGGGCTCAAGACCAAGGAGATGCTGGAGCTGGTGCCGAACACCACGGTGGAAGCCATCGAGCGCTGCTCGGGACACAACGGCACTTACGCCGTGAAGAGCGAATACCACGAGGTATCCATGAAGATCGGTCGCCCGGTGATGAACCGGGTGGAAGCGGCGGCGCCGGACCATTACATAAGCGACTGCCCCATGGCGGCGGAACAGATCCAGAATGGCTTGAAGGACAAGACCAAAGAACCCGAGCTCCCCATGGAACTCCTTCGCAAGGCCTACGGATTAGACTAGGGCTACGGAACAAATCAGGAGATGACCATGTCCAGCGAGGGTTACCACGAGCCCATCAGCGAACTGAACGACGAGGTGCGGGACCTGCACCGGGCCATCGTGTCGCTGATGGAGGAGCTGGAGGCGGTGGACTGGTACAACCAGCGTGTCGCTGCCTGCAAGGACAAGGATCTGAAGATGGTCCTCGCCCATAACCGGGACGAGGAGATCGAGCACGCGGCCATGACCCTGGAATGGATCCGCCGCAAGAATGCCCGCTTCGATTCGCAACTGAAGAAGTATCTGTTCACCGAAGGCCCCATCAAAGATAAAGAGGATTAAGTTGCAGATGATCTCCCACAAGCTGGAACGCAAGGACCTGTTGAGCCTCGAGGAATACGCGCAGCAGCGCGATGCCATCCGCCAGCGGATTATCGCCCACAAGCGGGCCCGCACCCTGCACATCGGCCCGAACCTGACCCTGCTGTTCGAGGACCGGGAGACCATGCGGTACCAGGTGCAGGAGATGCTGCGGGCCGAGCGCATCTTCGAGGCGGCCGGTATCCAGGATGAGCTGGACGCCTATAACCCGCTGATCCCGGACGGTTCCAATTGGAAGGCCACCCTGCTCATCGAGTTCGGTGAGGTGGAGGAGCGCCGCGAAGCCCTGGGCAAACTCATCGGCATCGAGGACCGGGTGTGGATGCGCGTGCACGGCCATGCCCAGGTGTTCCCCATCGCCGATGAGGACCTGGAGCGGGAGACCGCGGAGAAGACCTCGTCGGTGCACTTCCTGCGCTTCGAGCTGACTTCGTCCATGGTGAAGGCGCTCAAGGAAGGCGAGGCATTGGATGCAGGCGCGGACCATCCGGAGTACACCCATTCCGTCAAACCGGTGCCCGCGGAATTGCAGAAGTCCTTGATCGCTGACTTGGCCTAAAACCGCTGCAATAACCGTCAGTTCAGGTAGAATCCCGGCATCGCGGGCGTCAGGGTGCCTGCCATACGACAGGTGATCCCCGCAGCATGGCCGCAAAATACGATGCCGCAGATATCGAGGTCCTCTCCGGCCTCGACCCGGTGCGCAAACGCCCGGGCATGTACACCGATACCTCCCGCCCCAACCATCTCGCCCAGGAAGTCGTCGACAACAGCGTCGACGAGGCCATCGTCGGCCACGCCAAGAAGATCGAAGTCATCGTCCACAAGGACGGCTCGCTCTCGGTGCAGGATGACGGCCGCGGCATGCCGGTGGACATCCACCCGAAAGAGAAGATCACCGGCGTCGAGCTTATCCTCACGCGCCTGCATGCGGGCGGCAAGTTCTCCGACAAGAACTACCAGTTCTCCGGTGGCCTGCACGGCGTGGGCGTATCGGTGGTCAACGCGCTCTCCAGCAAACTGGAAGTGTGGGTGAAGCGCAACGGCCGCCGCTACCACATGGGTTTCAAGGACGGCAAGCGCGTCACCAAGCTGGAAGAGCAGGGCGACGTGGGCAAGGCCAACACCGGCACGTTGCTGCGCTTCTGGCCGGATCCCAAGTATTTCGACAGTAACAAGTTCTCCATCCCCAAGCTCAAGCACGTGCTGCGCGCCAAGGCGGTGCTGTGTCCCGGTCTCACGGTCAAGTTCATCAACGAGCAGACCCTCGAGAAGGAAGAGTGGCACTACGTCGACGGCCTCAAGGGCTATCTCGTGGATTCCTTGGAGGGCGCCGAGTTCGTTCCGGACGAGCCCTTCACGGGCGGTATCCAGCAGGGCAAGGAAGTGGTGGATTGGGCGGTGGTCTGGCTGCCCGGCGAAGGCGGCGAGATCTTCAGCGAGAGCTACGTCAACCTCATCCCGACCGTCCAGGGCGGCACCCATGTGAACGGCCTGCGCACCGGCATCACCGATGCGGTGCGCGAGTTCTGCGAGTTCCGGAACCTGGTGCCGCGTGGCGTGAAGCTCGCGCCGGAAGACATCTGCGACCGCGCGGCCTATGTGCTGTCGGTGAAGATGCCCGACCCGCAGTTCTCGGGCCAGACCAAGGAGCGCCTGTCGTCCCGTGAATCCGCCACCTTCGTCGGCGGCGTGGTGAAGGACGCCCTGGCCCTGTGGCTCAACCAGCACACCGAAGCCGGCGAGCAGATCGCCCAGCTCGCCATCGAGAACGCTCAGGCGCGCATGAAGGTGGCGAAGCAGGTGGTGCGCAAGAAGGTCACGGCGGGTCCCGCGCTGCCGGGCAAGCTCGCGGACTGCACCAGCGGCGAGCCCAAGCAGTCGGAGCTGTTCCTGGTGGAAGGCGACTCCGCCGGCGGTTCTGCCAAGCAGGCCCGCGACCGGGAGTTCCAGGCCATCCTGCCGCTACGCGGCAAGATCCTGAACACCTGGGAGGTCTCGCCCGGTGAGATATTGGCCTCCGAGGAAGTGCACAACATCAGCGTCGCCATCGGCGTGGAGCCCGGCTCCTCGAAGCTGGATGGCCTGCGCTACAACAAGGTCTGCATCCTGGCGGACGCGGATTCCGACGGCAAGCACATCGCCACCTTGCTGTGCGCGCTGTTCGTGCGGCATTTCCGGCCGCTGGTGAGCGCCGGCCATGTGTTCGTGGCCATGCCGCCGCTGTTCCGCATCGACATCGGCAAGCAGGTGTTCTACGCCCTGGACGAGGACGAGAAGCAGGCCGTGCTGGACAAGCTGGTGAAGGACAAGGTGAGGGGCAAGCCCACGGTACTGCGCTTCAAGGGCCTGGGTGAGATGAACCCGCAACAGCTGCGGGAGACCACCATCGATCCCGACACGCGGCGTCTGGTGCAGCTCACCCTGGAAGCCAAGGACAACACCGACAAGCTCATGGATATGCTGCTGGCCAAGAAGCGCGCCGGCGACCGCAAGGATTGGCTGGAGAAGAAGGGCAACCTGGCCGAAGTTTGACCTTATATAGGTAGAAGACCATGGCAGAGCAGATGTATACCGTCAAAGGCGCCGAGCAGCAGCCGCTGAAGGACTTCACGGAGAAGGCGTACCTGGATTACTCCATGTACGTGATCCTGGACCGGGCGCTGCCGCACATCGGCGACGGCCTGAAGCCGGTGCAGCGGCGCATCGTCTACGCCATGTCCGAGCTCTCGCTGGATCATCAGGCCAAGCCCAAGAAATCCGCCCGCACCGTCGGCGATGTGCTGGGCAAGTACCACCCGCACGGGGACTCCGCCTGCTACGAGGCCATGGTGCTCATGGCCCAACCCTTCTCCTATAGATATCCGCTCATCGAAGGTCAGGGCAACTGGGGCTCCACGGACGATCCCAAGTCCTTCGCCGCCATGCGCTACACGGAAGCCAAGCTCTCGAAGTATGCGGAAGTGCTCCTGTCCGAGTTGGGCCAGGGCACCGTGGACTGGCAGGCCAACTTCGACGGCACTCTGGAAGAACCCAAGCTCCTGCCGGCGCGCCTGCCCAACGTGCTGCTGAACGGCACCACCGGCATCGCCGTGGGCATGGCCACCGACATCCTGCCCCACAACCTCCGGGAAGTGGCGAGCGCTTGCGTGCATCTCCTGGATGAACCCAAAGCCACGGTGCGCGACCTCTGCGAACACATCAAGGGGCCGGACTTCCCCACTGCCGCCGAGATCATCACGCCCAAGGCGGAACTGCGCCAGATGTACGACACCGGCCTGGGCAGCGTGCGGGTGCGCGCCAAGTGGAGCCGCGACAAGAGCACTGCCGAGATCGTGATCACCGCATTGCCTTACCAGGTGTCCGGCGCCAAGGTGCTGGAGCAGATCGCCACCCAGATGCGCAACAAGAAGTTGCCCATGGTGGAGGACCTGCGGGACGAGTCCGACCACGAGAACCCCACGCGCCTCGTGATCGTGCCGCGCTCCAACCGGGTGGACTCCGACGAGCTGATGGCGCACCTGTTCGCCACCACCGACTTGGAGAGGAGCTACCGGGTCAACTTCAACATGATCGGGCTGGACGGCCGCCCCACGGTGAAGAACCTGAAGGAGCTGCTGGGCGAATGGCTGGAGTTCCGGCTCAAGACCGTGACCCGCCGCCTGGAGTTCCGCCTCGACAAGGTGCAGAAGCGCCTGCACATCCTCGCGGGCATGTTGACTGCGTTCCTCAACATCGATGAGGTCATCGCCATTATCCGCAAGCATGATGAGCCGAAGCCAGTGCTGATGAAGAAGTTCAAGCTCTCGGACATCCAAGCGGAAGCCATCCTGGAGCTCAAGCTGCGGCATCTGGCCAAGCTTGAGGAGATGAAGATCAAGGGTGAGCAGAAGGACCTGGCCGCCGAGCGCAAGACGCTGGAGGAGACCTTAGGTTCCAAGGCCAAGCTCAAGAAGCTGATCCGCAGCGAGCTCATCGCCGATGCCCAGACCTACGGTGACGACCGCCGTTCCAAGCTGGTGGAGAAGGCCGTGGCCGCCCAGGCCATCGACGAGACCCAGCTGCTGCCCACCGAGCCCACCACCGTGATCCTGTCCAAGGCTGGCTGGGTGCGCGCCGCCAAGGGCCATGATCTCGATCCGACCACCTTGAGTTACAAGTCCGGCGACTCGTTCCTGGCCGCGGCTTACGGCAAGAGCAACCAGTCGGCAGTGTTCCTGGACTCCACCGGCCGCGCCTATACGCTGCCGGCCCACACGCTGCCCTCCGCCCGCAGCCAGGGCGAGCCCCTCACCGGACGCGTCTCGCCGCCGGACGGCGCCACCTTCGCCGGTGCGCTCATCGGCGAGCCTACCGACCTGTGGCTGGTGGCGAACGACCTGGGCTATGGCTTCGTGGTGAAGCTCGCGGAACTCATCACCCGCAACCGTTCGGGCAAGGCGGTGCTGAAGCTCAAGCCCGGCGCCAAGGTGGACGTGCCGTCACCCATCAAGGACCTGAAGACCGACCAGCTGGTGGCCGTGAGCAACGAAGGCCACATCCTGGTGTTCGGCATCAAGAACCTGCCGGAGCTGGCCCGCGGCAAGGGCAACAAGATCATGGGCATCAACACCAAGAAGCACGCGGCCCGCGAGGAGTTCATGTCCGCCATCACCAGCGTGCCGGCGGATGAGAACCTGATCGTGGTCTGCGGCAACCGCCACATGACCCTCACGCCGAAGGAGCTCGCCGAGTACAAGGGCGATCGCGGCCGCAAGGGCCTCAAGCTGCCCAAGAACTACCGCACGGTGGATGCGCTGTATCCGGAATCCCGTTGGCCTGGAAAGACCGCAGGCGCTAAATCTAAAGGCGAGTAGAGGCTGCAGATAACGCGCTGAGACAAGGCGCAGGCGACTGAGTAACCGGGCCCGTCACATGTGACGAACGGGTGGCCAGGATGGCCACCCCGGAGCCGATAGCGGAGCAGGATGCGGAGCTATCGCTCCTTAACGAGGAGCTCGTGCATCGGTCATGACGACTTCGGCTTCCTGCACGATGTTGCCCTGGATGAACTCTATGCCTAAGGTGTAGAGGACAGCCATCGTCTCAGGCTTCTCCACGCGCTCTGCCACGGTCTTGATGCCGGCGCCCTGGGCCTTCTCCACGATCTTCTTCACGGTCTCGCTGCGCTTCGGATCCGTGGCCAGCACCGCGCTGATGGTACCGTCGAGCTTCAGGTAGTCCACGCCCTTGATGAGGTCCAGGGTGTGCATCGGGTCGTGGCCGATGCCGAAGTGTTCCAGGGCGAAGCCGCAATTCAGCTTCTTCACGCTCTCGGCGAAGCTGCTGGTGTCGGTGAGGTATTTCTCCGCGGACTTCTCCGGGATCTCGAAGATCAGGTGGCCCGGGTGGACACCGGTGCTGGCCGCCAGGGTCTTCTCGATCCAGGGCAGGAAGCCCTTGTCGGTAAGGGACTGGTCCGAGAGGCGCACGAACAGGGCGCTCTTGTGCCCCTGCTTGGAGCGCTCGGACATCATCTTCACCGAGTTCTCCACGATCCAGCGGTCGATGGCGGTCATCATGCCGATGCGTTCCGCAGCCGGCAGGAAGTCCTTCGGCGGGATCTCCTCGTCCTTGTCTCCGCGCAGGCGCACCAGCACGTCGTGCAGGTCGGTGGCATCGCCGGTGAGGCTGGCTACCGGCTGGAAGGCCAGCACGAACTTGTTGGCCTTGAGGCCCTCGGTGATACGGCGCTGCCACTCGGTGTCGGTGACGCGGCCTTCAGCGTCCACGGTGGGGGGCGTCCAGCCCACCACCTTGTTGCCGCCCTGCTGCAGGGCGGTGCGGTGGGCCTGCTCCGCGTCCTCCAGCAGCTTCTCGGCGTTGGTGCGGGCGGCGTCGATCTCCACGTAGGAGAGGCTGATGGTGAGGCTGGTGGACTTGCCGCCGGCCTGGAAGATGCGGCTCGACGCGGCGGTGCGCAGCTTGTCGGCCCAGGCCGCCACCTCCGGCAGCTTGGCGCGCGACAGCATGGCCATGAACACGGTGCCGCCGAAGCGCGCCACCTGGTCGTCCTTCTCGGCGGTGCTGCGGATCAGGTCCGAGAGCGCCTTGATGATGTTGTCGCTGGCCAGCACACCGACCTTCTCGGCCACGGCGGTGAACTTGTCGGGCTTGATGATGACCAAGACGCGCACGCCGCTCTTGGGCGGCTCCTTCATGGCGTTGGTCAGTATCTCCAGGAAATGGTTGCGGTTCAGCAGGCCGGTGAACAGGTCCAGGTTACGGAAGGTGGTGAGCTGCTGCACGCTGGCGGCGAGCCGCTGGGTGAGCTGCTCGTTCTGCTGCTTCAGCTGTTCGCTCTGCTGTTTCAGCTGCTCGATCTGCTGTGAGAAGCCCTCGGCCTTCTCCTGCGCCTTGGCGTGCACCTTCACCGCCAGCTCCTGGGCTTGCTGGGTCTTGGCCTGGGCTTCCTTGGCGCCGGCGTCGCTGCGGATGGAGATGGCGATGGCGGGCTCACCGTCCACTTCCACCTTGGCGAACTCGAGGATGGTGCTGAAGGCCTTGCCGGTGACGGGGCGGCCCTTCACTTCCAGCGGCTCCACCGCCTGGCCCTTGCCGGAGACCTTCAGGGCTTCCTTGAGCGCGCCCTGGGATTCGCCCTCGAAGAGCTCCAGGATCGGCGTGCCCTCGATGTCGCTGCTCTCGTTGTGGCCGAACAGTTCCAGGAAGGCGGGGTTGGCGGAGAGCACGATACCTTCGTGCACGTAGCTGATGGCGTCCTTGGATTCCTTCACCACCAGGCTGATGCGTTTCTCGTATTCGTGCAGCTTGACGCTGGCCTGCTCGAAGTGGCGCGCCAGCTTCAGCACTTCCAGCTCACGGGACACCACCGCCTGCAGGTGCTCGATCTGCGCCATCGACACCACGTCGCGGGCGCCGGTGTTGATCATCTCGGCCACGATCAACGGCTTCAGGTTGTCGCTGATGGCGATGATCGGCACGTTGGGCAGGGTCATGTCGCGCAGGCGCACGATATCGGCGAAGGGGGCCGAGGGCACGCTGGTGGAACAGAGGATGAGGTCGGGCTTCTGTTGCTTGAGGCTCTTCTCAGCGTCGTCGGTGCTCGCCACCCAGATCGGGCGGACGGCATGACCCGCGTTACGCAGCGTGCTGTTCAGCGTTTCGGCGTCGTTCTGCGAGGGCGCGACGACTAGGACAGGCAGGACGCTGCGTGACGACAAGACGGCTCCTCAGAAGACCCCAGTAAGCCTTTGCGTGGACGGACATTTTTATCCCATCCACGAGGGATTTACCAGAGATTTCAATGTATCAACCGGCGTCGGACGCGGCTCCGATGCCCGTCCCGACCGGCATCTTGGAGGGGGCACCGGGGACTTCCCGCACCAGCCTGGGTACCAGGTAACCGGGCAGGCGCCCGCGCAGTCTTTCCATGAGCGCCAGGGCCTCTGCTTCCGGCACGTCGAAGTGCGCGGCGCCGGCCACCGGATCCAGCAGGTTCAGGTAATAGGGCAGTACCTGGGCGGCGAACAAGGCTTCGGACAGTTCCGACAGCGCGTCCGCCGAGTCGTTCACTCCGCGCAGCAGCACCGTCTGGTTGAGGAGTGTGGCGCCGGCAGCACGCAGGCGCGAACAGGCTTCGGCGACGGCGGAGTCTATCTCCCGGGCATGGTTCGCGTGCAGCACGATGACTTTCTGCAACCGGCAGGCCTTGAGCCAAGCCAGCAACCCTTCATCCACGCGGGAAGGGAGTACCACCGGTTGGCGAGTGTGCAGGCGCAATCTCTTTATATGAGGGACGTCTTCCAGGGACCGCACCAGGCCCGCCAGGCGCTCATCGCTCAAGCTCAGGGGGTCGCCACCGCTCAGGATCACCTCGTTGATGGAGCTGTCGCCCCGCAGGTAGTCGAGGGCTTCCTGCCATTCGCCGCTGCGGGCGTTCTCTTCTGAATAGGGGAAGTGGCGGCGGAAGCAGTAGCGGCAATGCACGCCGCAGGCGCCGGTGGTGATGAGCAGTACCCGGCCCCGGTACTTGTGCAGTAGCCCCTTGGCAGCGACGCTCGGCATGTCGCCCACCGGATCACTGACGAAGCCGGGGACGTCCGCGAGCTCTTCGCCCAGGGGCAGCACCTGGCGCAGCAGCGGGTCGGCGGGATCGCCCTTGGCCATGCGCGCCAGGAAGGCGCGCGGCACCCGCAAGGGGAACGCGGCTGCGGCTTTCCGGGCAGGCTCCAGCCATTCCGGCCCTAAATCCAGCAACGCCAGCAGTTCGCGGGGGTCGCGGACGGCTTCGGCCATGTCTGTCTGCCAGCGGGTGGTCATTGGGAGGCTGCCCGGAAACGGGCGGTAGGGTATGATTACGCGCTTTTTCGGGCCCCCATAGGGGCCCGGGCCCATTTTAACACTTGGCGGATATTCCATGAGCAGCTACAGCACCAGCGAATTCAAGTCCGGCCTCAAGATCATGATGGACGGCGACCCCTACACCATCCTCGAGAACGAGGCGGTGAAGCCGGGTAAGGGCCAGGCCTTCAACCGGATCAAGATCCGCAACCTCAAGACCGGCAAGGTGCTGGACCGAAACCTGAAGTCCGGCGACACGGTGGAAGCCGCCGACATCGCCGAGCTGGACGTGCAGTACTTGTATGGCGACGGGCAGTTCTGGCACTTCATGAATCCGGAAAACTTCGAGCAGCTGGCTGCCGATGCCACCGCCATGGGCGATGCCAAGAACTGGCTGAAGGGCGAGGAGCTCTGCAAGATCATGCTCTGGGACGGCAAGCCGCTGGCGGTCACCGCGCCCATCTTCGCCATCCTCAAGGTCACCGAGACCGACCCGGGTGCGCGCGGTGACACCGTCACCGGCGGCAGCAAGCCCGCCAAGCTCGAGACCGGCGCCAGCGTGAAGGTGCCGCTGTTCATCAACGAAGGCGACCTCATCAAAGTCGACACGCGTTCGGCTGAATACATCGCCCGCGCGAAGTGACCGCGTGGAGCGGCCGTGAATCACTGGCGGCCGTCTGCTCCTCTAGATAACCTCAAGCTGCGCGCGGAGCTTCTCACCAAGCTCCGCGCTTTCTTTGCGGCGCGCAACATCCTCGAAGTGGATACGCCGGCCCTGTCCCGGGCCGGCGCCACCGATCGCCATATCCATAGTTACCGCGTCGAGAACCCCCACGGCGCACCGCTCTATCTGCACACCTCGCCGGAGTTCCCCATGAAGCGGCTGTTGGCCGCGGGCTACGGCGACATCTACCAGATCTGCAAGGTGTTCCGCAGCGGTGAGGCCGGGCGCATGCACAACGCCGAGTTCACCATGCTGGAGTGGTACCGGATCGGTTTCGACCATCACCGGTTGATGGCGGAGGTGGCGGATCTCTTCGCTGCCCTGGTGCAGGAACTGGAGCCGCCGGAATTCCTGACTTACGCAGAAGCCTTCCAACGGCATGCCGGCATCGACGTCTTCAAGTCCGGTAGCAAGGAATGCATCGCCGCCCTGAACCGCGCGGGACGCCGGGTGCCGGCGGAAGACGAGCTGGACCATGACGGTTGGCTGGATATGGTGGCGGGGGACCTGGTCTATCCGGCCCTCGGCAAGGGACGCCTCACCTTTATATACAACTATCCCGCCAGTCAGGCAGCCCTGGCCCGCATCTGGCCGGGCGAGCCGCCGGTGGCGGAGCGCTTCGAGGCTTTCATCGACGGTGTGGAGCTGGTGAACGGTTTCCACGAGCTGGCGGATGCCAAGGAACAGCGTGGGCGTTTCCAGGCGGATCGCACTTATCGCGGGCAGCACGGTCTCATGGACGTGCCCTACGATGAACACCTGCTATCGGCCTTGGGCCAAGGCTTGCCGGACTGCGCCGGTGTGGCTTTAGGTTTCGACCGGCTTGTGATGGTGGCGGCCCGCGCCCGGTCTTTGGAAGAAGTGCTCGCCTTCCCGGCCGACCGGGCCTGAAGGTACGGAGGTCCCCATGCGTCACTCCATATATATGTTGTTTGCCCTCCTGGTGTTGGCGAGTGGCGCCTGTGCCGCCGTCCCGACTCAGGCCCAGCAGGACGAGGCCGTCATCCGCCAGGACCTGGCGGAGTGGCTCAAGGCCTTCAACAGCGGCGACTATGCCAAGGCGGCTGAGGTCTGGGCCCCGGATATGCGCGGCTGGGGCGATGACGGCGAGGACAGCTACCAGCGGGAGATGGACGGCGCGCGCAAGACCCCCAAGGTCACCGACCCGAAGTGGCACTACGCCTTGCGCATCGACGAGGTGATGGTGGAGGGGGACATGGCGGTGGTGCATGACACCTGGACCGAGATCGGCCCCACCGGCAAGGCCCGCACTTTCGGCAGCTTCGAGGTCTGGCGCCGGCAGGCGGACAAGAGCTGGAAGATCAGCCGCTGGATAGACGGCGCTTCGACGCCGGACAGCAGCGTAAAATAACACCGGAAGGATCGGAGCTAGCCATGTTCGAGATGAAGAAGATCGCGGCCGGCAGCAAGCACGAGCTCTATTCGGACCTGCTGAGCCAGGCCAAGGGCCTGCTCCACGACGAGCACGACCGGGTGGCCAATGCCGCCAACTTCGCGGCGCTGCTGTATCACAGCTTGCCGGAAGTGAATTGGGTCGGCTTCTACTTCATGAAGGGCGGCGAACTGCTGGTGGGTCCCTTCCAGGGCAAGCCCGCATGCGTGCATATCGCCTTGGGCAAGGGCGTCTGCGGTACCGCCGCCCAGACCCGCGAGACCCAGCTGGTGCAGGACGTGAACGCTTTCCCCGGTCACATCTTCTGCGACGGGGATTCCCTGTCGGAACTGGTGGTACCGCTGGTGCATGGCGGCGTGGTGATCGGCGTGCTGGACCTGGACAGCCCCAAGCTGGCGCGCTTCGACAAGCAGGATCAGGAGGGGATCGAAGCCCTCGCGAACGTCTTCTTAGATAGCCTCAAATAGCAGATATCCCAAAGCGTAGCGCGCGAAGGTAGAACGAGGCGCGGGAGGCGAGCGCGCGGAGCGTACTCTTCAGTACGTGAGGGCACCCACATGTGGGTGCGAGCGGACAGGAGGTCCGCTCTGGACCATGAGCGGAGCAGGATTGCGAAGCGAATGGGCGAGCCTCCCGCTCGCCGCTCCCGCACATCCCTGTGCTCCGCGGCACGTACGCATCCTGCTACAGACGAAGTTATACCGAGCGCAGCAGCTTTGGGAGTGTTACAGGATGGAGGCGATCTTGCGGCCCATGCGGGTGGCGGCGGCTGGCTGATAGCTCTCATCCCAGCGGATGCGATCCTTGCCGAACAGCAGCACCACCGTCGAGCCCATGTTGAAGCGTCCTGCTTCCTGGCCTTTCGTCAACTTGATCATGCCAGCCTGGTAATCGACGCTCTGCACCTGCGAGCGCTGCGGCGGCGTGACTTCGCCGGCCCACACGGTCTCGATGCTCGCGACGTTGAGGGCACCCACCATCACCAGCGCCAGCGGGCCTGCCGGCGTGTCGAACAGACACGCGACCCTCTCGTTTCGGGCGAACAGCCGCGGCACCGCGCGGGTGGTGGGTGGGTTAACGCTGAACAAGCGTCCGGGCACGTGGATCAGGCGGGTCAGGGCGCCGTCCACCGGCATGTGGATGCGGTGGTAATCCTTGGGCGAGAGATAGATGGTGGCGAAGCTGCCGCCGTCGAACTTCGCCGCGGCCGCGGCGTCGCCGCCCAGCAGTTCCAGGGCCGTGAAGCCCTGGCCCTTGGCCTGGAAGATGCGGCCGCTTTCGATGGCGCCGATCTGGCTCACGGCGCCGTCCACCGGGCATGCGATGTCTTTGGCACCCGCGGTGATGGGCCGTATCCCCGGCTTGAGGGCGCGGGTGAAGAACGCATTGAAGGTCGGGTAGACGGTGATATCGGGCTGCTCGGCCTCGCTCATGTCCACACCGAAGTGCGCGACGAAGCGGGCGATGGTCCAGTCCTTCAGGCCGCCGAGCTTGAGGCGGGTGAGGCAGTGGGTGATGCGCGAGATGGCGTGATGCGGCAGCGGATACTGCAGCCAGGATTTGATGTAGTCACCCAGGGAAGCATCCATGTCAGCGCTGCGGCGGGTCGCGGCGCACCGGCGCCATGAGGGTGAGTTCGGAGCCGTCGGAGAACTCCAGGGTGAGGGTCACCATGTCGCCAGCGAACAGGTTCTTCTTCGGTTGCATCAGCATCAGGTGATAACTGCCGGGCTTGAACTCGACGCTGCCGTGGGCGGGCAGGGTGATGCTCAGCACCGGCGCCATCTGTTCCTGGCCGTCCTTGACGAAGCTGCGGTGCATCTCCACCGACGCGAAGTTGGGGCTACTGACGGACTTGAGGTCCAGCGGCTTGTCGGTGAGGTCCTGCAGCGTGAAGTAGCCGGCCAGCACGGTGACACCGGGCGGCGACTGGCGGATCCAGACCTTGCTGGCGCTGACCGCGGGACCGCCGCTCCAGGCGGAGATCGGCGACAGCGTGAGCAGCAGCAGCAGCAGTATCAGGACCAGACGATACGGTTTCACCAGCTCTCTCCGTCGTACTTGAGGATGTTCATGTAGTCGGCGGCGGTCTGCTTCGCGTCCAGCGGCGGCGCGAACATGGCCACCTGCCGGCCCTGGCGGTCCACCAGCATCACGAAGCTGCTGTGATCCACCGTGTAGTCGCCCTTGGCGTCAGGCTTGCCGTAGGAATAGTCGACGCCCAGCGGCACGGTGAGGGCGCGCAACGCGTCCTCGTCGCCGGTGGCACCGATGAAGGCCGGGTAGAAGTAGGCGGCGTAGGTCTTGAGCAGCTTCAGGTCATCGCGCTTCGGGTCCACAGAGATGAAATACACCGTGGGCTTGGGGAGTCTGGGTACATGGGCCAGTCGCTTCATCACCTGGGCGAGGCCGGCCAAGGTGGTGGGGCAGGCGTCCGGGCAATGGGTGTAGCCGAAGTACAGCAGGCTCCAGTGACCCAGCAGGCTGGACTTGGTGAAAGCCTGGCCATCGCTGTCCTGCAGACTGAAGTCCGGCAGCGGTTTCGAGTCGTGCAGCAGCAGCGCCTCGGTCTGGGGCCGCGGCTGCTCGTGGCGCTGGAACACCAGCCAGCTCGTGAAGAGGCCGGCGGCGATCGCCAGGGCGGCGAATCCAGCGTAGACCAGCGGAGTCCGGAATTTCATGCGCGGAATTATATCAGCAGCCTGCGGGACTCCTTTATCATAGGCCCCTTCCCTGAGCTTGAGCCCGCACGATGGAACGCTTCGAGGACATCGATCCGCGTCTCGACACCGCCAAGGACTTCGTCCGCTGGGGTGCGAGCGCCTTCAACCGCGCCAAGCTCCAGTTCGAGCATGGCACCTCCAACGCCGTGGATGAGGCCCTGAACCTGGTGCTGCACGGCCTGGGCCTGGGGCATGACATCCCGCCCTGGCTGCTGGACGGCCGCCTCACGGCGGGCGAGAAGCGCATCTGCTATGACCTGCTGCGTCGTCGCGTGGAGGAGCGTAAGCCTTACGCCTATATCACCAACAGGGCGCGTTTCGCCGGCCTGGATTTCTACGTGGACGAGCGGGTGCTGGTGCCACGCTCGCCCATCTCCGAGCTCATCGAGGCGGGTTTTGAGCCCTGGATCGAGGCGGACCGGGTCAACAAGGTGCTGGACCTCTGCACCGGCAGCGGCTGCATCGCCATCGCCTGCGCTTATGCCTTCAGCGACGCGGCGGTGGATGCCACCGACGTCTCCAACGACGCCCTGGACGTGGCGCGCATCAACGCCGACAAGCTGCACGTGGCGGACCGGGTGCTGCTACACAAGACTGACGTGTTCGATGGGCTGCCGGAAGCACCCTACGACATCATCGTCAGCAACCCGCCCTACGTGGACGCCCAGGACATGGCGGGGCTACCGGACGAGCACAAGCACGAGCCGCAGCTGGGTCTCGCCGCCGGCGAGGATGGCCTGGACGTGGTGCGCCGCATCCTGATGGGTGCCGGCAACTACCTGGCGAAGGACGGCATCCTGGTGGTGGAAGTGGGCAATAGCCGCTGGGCCCTGGAACAGGCTTTCCCCGACGTGCCGTTCACCTGGCTCGAGTTCGAGCGCGGCCAGGCGGAAGTCTTCCTGCTGCACGCCGACCAGCTCGGCGCCCTGCACAAGAAGGCGACGCGTGTCCGGTAACACCTTCGGCCGGCTCTTCAGCGTCACGAGCTTCGGCGAGAGCCACGGGCTCGCGCTGGGCTGCATCGTGGACGGCTGCCCGCCGGGCATGGAGCTGAGCGAAGCCGACATCCAGCCGGACGTGGATCGCCGCCGCACCGGTACCTCGCGCCACACCTCGCAACGCCATGAAGCGGACGCCGTGCGCATCCTCTCGGGTGTGTTCGAGGGCAAGACCACAGGCACGCCCATCGGCTTGCTGATCGAGAACACCGATGCGAAGTCGAAGGACTACGAGACCATCCAGGACAAGTTCCGCCCCGGCCATGCGGACTACACCTACCTGATGAAATACGGCCGTCGCGACCATCGCGGCGGAGGGCGCGCCTCGGCGCGCGAGACCGTGATGCGCGTCGCCGCCGGCGCCATCGCCCGCAAATACCTGCAGCAGCGTTATGGCGTGACCATCCGCGGCTGGCTCGCGGAGTTGGGTCCGCTCAAGCTCGAAGTGAAGGACCTGGCCGCGGTGGATGCCAACCCGTTCTTCTGCGCCGATCCGTCCCGCGTCACTGAGCTGGAGAGCTTCGTCGACGCCCTGCGCAAGTCGGGCGATTCCATCGGTACCCGCGTGAGCGTGTGCGCCACCGGCGTGCCGACCGGCTGGGGCGAACCGGTGTTCGACAAGCTGGATGCGGATATCGCCCATGCCATGATGGGCATCAACGCCGTGAAGGGCGTGGAGATCGGCTCCGGCTTCGGCGTCATCACCCAGAAGGGCAGCGAGCACCGGGACGAGATATCGCCTCGGGGCTTCAAGAGCAACCACGCGGGCGGCATCCTGGGCGGCATCTCCACCGGCCAGGATGTGCTGGTGAGCCTCGCCATCAAGCCCGCGTCCAGCATCCGTCTCGAAGGCCACACCGTGGACGTCCACGGGCAGCCCGCCGAGGTGAGCGTGCCGGGCCGCCACGATCCCGTGGTGGGCATCCGTGCCGTGCCCATCGCCGAGGCCATGCTGGCGCTCACGCTCATGGATCACGCGCTGCGCCACCGCGCGCAGAACGCCGACGTGACGCCGCCGCTCAAACCCATCCCGCCCGCCGCGCGCTGAAGCGCGTCATACCCATGATCGACCTGGAGTCCGCGTGAAGACTTTCGACGTAGCCGTAGTGGGCGCCACCGGCGCCGTGGGCACCGCCTTGCTGGAGATCCTCGCCGAGCGCAAGTTCCCGGTGGGCAAAGTGCATGCGCTGGCCAGTGAGCGTTCCGCCGGCGGGCGTGTCGAGTTCGCGGGACGCGACCTGGTGGTGCAGGACCTGGCGAAGTTCGACTTTGCCCAAGTGCAGATCGGCCTGTTCTCCGCCGGCGGTTCCGTGTCCAAGGAATACGCGCCCAAGGCCACGGCCGCGGGATGCGTGGTGATCGACAACACCTCCGAGTTCCGCTATCAGGATGATGTCCCGCTGGTGGTGAGCGAGGTCAACCCGCATGCGCTGGCCGGCTACAAGACCCGCAACATCATCGCCAACCCCAACTGCAGCACCATACAGATGCTGGTGGCCCTGAAACCCATCCATGATGCGGTCGGCATCGAGCGCATCAACGTGGCTACCTACCAGGCGGTGTCCGGCGCAGGTAAGTCCGCCATCGAGACCTTGGCCCGGGAGACCGCGCTGCTGCTGAATGGCAAGCCGCTGGAGAAGGGCGGCAGGTTCCCCAAGCAGATCGCCTTCAACGTGCTGCCCCAGGTGGATGAGTTCCAGGACAACGGCTATACCCGGGAAGAGATGAAGATGGTCTGGGAGACCCGCAAGATCCTGGACCCAGCCATCCAGGTGAGCGCCACCTGCGTCCGGGTACCGGTCTTCTATGGGCACTCGGAAGCGCTCCATATAGAGACCCGGACCAAGATCAGTGCCGATAAGGTGCGGTCCCTGCTGGCCAAAGCCCCAGGGGTTGTGGTCCTGGACGAGCGCCGCCCCGGGGGGTACCCCACCCCTGTGACCGAGGCCTCCGGGAAGGACCCGGTCTATGTGGGGCGCATCCGGGAGGACCTCAGCCACCCCCGGGGGGTGGCCCTCTGGGTGGTGTCCGACAACATCCGGAAGGGGGCTGCCCTGAACAGCATCCAGATAGCCGAGTTATTGGTGAAAAGCTATTTATAAGCTATAGTTAGCCCATCATTGTAAAGAGCGGTCTGAGCTTTTTAGGGCACATGACCCGCCCCCTAGGCCCTTGGGGGACGGGAGGGTTGGGGGAGAAGAAAGTAATGAGCAAGCTGAAGGTTCTTCTGGCCTTGGCGTCGGCTGCGTTGCCTCTGACGGCGAACGCGCTCGGCCTGGGCGAGATCAAACTCAACTCCGCGCTCAACGACAGGTTCAACGCCGACATCCCTGTGATTGGCGCCACCAGCGACGAGCTGGACAGCCTCGACGTCAAGCTCGCCAACATGGCCCAGTTCAGCCATGCCGGCCTCGAACGCCCCGACGTGCTCAACCAACTGCAATTCGTGGTGGTGCGCAACGCCGACGGCAGTTCCTACATCCATATCACCAGCAACGCCGCGGTGCGCGAGCCGTTCCTGGATTTCCTGCTGGACGCTGACTGGAACAACGGCGAGCTGATCCGTGAATACACGGTGCTGCTGAACCCGCCGGCTTTCCAGACCACCAACACCGCTCCGGCTCCCGCCGCTGCTGCGCCGGCTGCGGCACCCGCCGCCGTGTCTGCCGCGCCGGTGGCCGCTGCGCCCGTGCCGGTGCCGACTCCTTCCGCCGCGACGCAAGCCGCTGCTCCGGAGACCGCCGCGCCCGTGGCGCAACCGCCTGCCGAGGTCGCTGCCGCGCCGCAGCCGCAACCCGCGCCGAGCGAGGTCTCCACACCCGCGCCGACGGCCTCGCCGCCCGCAGCGCCCGCGCCCTCCGTCGAGCAGGCGCCCGCACAACGGGCGCTTGGCACGAATTACGGCCCGATTCACCGTGGTGAGACCCTCTCCAGCATCGCCAAGTCGGTGCGCCCGGAGGGCGTGACGCTCAACCAGATGATGATCGCCATCTACCAGGCGAATCCCGAAGTCTTCATGCACAACATCAACCGCATGAAGTCGGGCTACATCCTGCGCATGCCCACCGCGTCCGACGCGCAGGGCGTGAGCGTGACCGATGCGAACAACGAAGTGCGCGCGCAGATGCAGGCCTGGCGCAGCGGCGGCATCGCCGCCGCTCCTGAGACCGCGCCATCGGCCAGCACCGCTTCTTCCGCGCCCGCGCTGCAGCTCGTGGCGCCGGGTTCCGCCGCCGAGAGCAACGGCCAGGTCCCGGGTGCCGCCACTTCCGGCAGCGGCGAAGCCGCCGCCGTGCCGGCGCTGCCCGCCGCGCCCGTAACCAAGCCTGGCAAGAGCGGCAAAGCCGGCAAGGGTGCTGCGGCCCCCGTGCAGCCGGAACCCGCCAACCAGGCGCCGCTTTCGGTAGAGAGCAACACTGGTGCCAACGTGCAGCAGCAGGCCGCGCAGCAGAACGCCGCGCCTGCCTTGCCACCGCCCGCGGCCACCAACGTGCCGCTGTCCAAGACCCCCACGACCGCCAAGCCGAAGCCCGCACAGTCCGTGCAGGAATCCGGCGGCGGCATCATGGACATGATCTTCGGCATCTACGGCATCATCGCGCTGATCGTCATCGCGATGCTGGTGTTGGCCGTGGTGGTGATCAAGAAGCGCAAGGCCGGCGGCAGCTCCGGCGCCACCAGCTCGACGCGCATCAAGGCCGACTGGATGAAGCAGGAGTCGATGGATAGCGGTGACAGCACCGCTGCGTCCTCCACCACCCGCACCCGCGGCAAGTTCAAGAAGAGCGCCCCTGCGGAAGAGCCGCAGGACCGCACCGTGTTGTCCGATGCGCCCACCGAGCTGTCGGGCGGCGGCGACAGCGACAAGACCATGTTGATGGCGGCACCGCCGCCGGCTCCGATGCAGGAGACCGTGGTCAGCAGCGGTGGTTCGCAGCTCGACGTGTCGGATCCCATGGCGGAAGCCGATTTCCACATGGCCTACGGTCTCTACGACCAGGCCGCCGACGTGCTGCGCAAGGCGTTGCGGCAGAACCCGGATTCGCGTCCGGTGCAGATGAAGCTGCTGGAGGTGTTCTTCACCGCCGGGGACAAGTCCAACTTCGTCAACGAGGCGAAGAAGCTGCGCCAGACCATGGGCGCGGCCCCGGACAAGGATTGGGAGAGCGTCGCGATCATGGGCCGCCAGGTGGCGCCCGAGGAATCGCTGTTCAGCTCCACCGGCGCGTCCGTCAGCGGCGCCGTGGACATCGCCTTGGATGGCAGCGGCACCGATACCGTGGTGAGCGACCTGGATGCCCTGGAAGGCGCCTTCGCCAGTGCCGGCGCTTCGCCGGTCGTCGAGGCCCCGGCTCCGGCGCCTGCTCCCGCGGAGGACAACAGCCTGGAATTCTCGCTGCCGGACCTCGAGCCCGCGGCGGCTTCCATGGATGAACCCATGCTGGAGGCCCCGGCTCCTGCATCTCCCGGCACCGATTTCGACCTGGGCGACCTCAACTTCGAGCCCACGCCCTCCGTCAAGCCGGCTGAGACGAAGAAGGCCGAGCCGACCCTGGGCACCGACGAGCCCACCGTGGCCACCGACTTCGGCACCGATTCCCAGGTGGAGTTCGACAAGGCCCTGAACGACCTGGCCTCGTTCGTGAACACCAACGTCCCGGCGCAGCCTGAGACGCCGGCCGAAGAGAACGACGACAAGACCCTGGCCATCCGCCCGCCGAAGCCCGCGGCTGCCGCGGAGGATGACCTCGGCACCATCGATGCAGCCCCTGCCGGCGACGGCGGCGGCAGCAGCATGAACGAGATCGGCACCAAGCTGGACCTTGCCCGCGCCTACATCGACATGGGCGATCCGGACGGCGCCAAGAGCATCCTCGAAGAGGTGATCGCCGAGGGCAACGCCCAGCAGAAGGCCGAGGCGCAGGAGCTCATCAAGCACGTCTCCTGAGCCTGGACGATCCGCTACGACCAATGCGCCGCCTTCGGGCGGCGCAATTCTTTCATGAGGCAGGTGTGACCCGTTACGCGTTCGGCATCGAGTATGACGGCAGCGGTTTCAAGGGCTGGCAGCGCCAGACCCAGGAGCCGCACACCGTGCAGGCCGCGGTGGAGGACGCGCTCGCCAAGGTCGCCGACCATCCGGTGGCCGTGACCTGCGCCGGCCGTACCGATGCCGGGGTGCATGCCTCGGGTCAGGTGATCCATTTCGACACGCAAGCCAAGCGCGACCTGCGCGGCTGGCTGCTCGGCACCAACTCCAACCTGCCGCCGGAGGTCTCCGCCACCTGGGTGCGGGAGATGCCGGAATCCTTCCACGCGCGCTTCAAGGCCGTCGCGCGCCAATACCGCTACGTGATCCTGAACCGGGATATCCGTCCGGCGCTCGGCCGCGTCGAGCTGACCTGGGTGCACCGGCCGCTGGATGCGACGCTGATGCAGGCGGCGTCACGCCATCTCACGGGCAGGCATGACTTCTCCGCATTCCGCTCAGTGGAATGCCAGGCCAAGCAGCCGGTGCGCGACCTGAAGCGCCTCGACGTGCGCCGCGAAGGCGAGCGCATCGTCATCGACGCACTGGCGGATGGCTTCCTGCACCACATGGTGCGCAACATCGTCGGCGTGCTGCTGGAGATCGGGCAGGGCAAGCGCGATCCG